>JAKAFQ010000054.1 GCA_021817875.1 Pseudomonadota bacterium | reverse complement strand
AAAGATGCGAGTTCCTCGGGCTCGAGCTTCTCAGGAGCCGCGCCGGGCGGCACGACGCCGCTGCGCGAGAGCGCGCCGGCGAATGTCGCCCCGCTTACTCCCGAGGCGCCGCGCCGTCCCGCCAGGGAGCGTTCCGAGGGCCGGGAATCGGTGCTCGCCTCGGGCCTGACGCTCGAGGGAAAGATCGTCGGCTCGGGCAACGTGCGTGTCGCAGGCCGCTTCAAGGGCGATGTGCAGATCGACGGCACACTTACCCTGGATGCCGGCGCGCGGCTCGAAGGACAGATCAAGGCGGGCGCGGTCATCGTCTCCGGCGAGCTGCTCGGCAACATCACCGAGGCGAGGCAGGTCGACCTGTTGCAGGGCGGACGGGTCGAGGGCGACGTCAAGGCGGGCTCGTTCACCGTCGCCTCCGGCGCGCGCATGCGCGGCAAGGTGGAATTCGGCTGGGAAGAGGAGAGCCAGGCGCTGTCTGACACAGGCACCGTATGAATGCCGGCGTCCGTCCGGCGCCCGCGGGCAGGACGCGTGTCTGTCCGCATTGCAGGGCCGTCGTTCTCGAAAGCCTCAGCGTCTGTCCGGGGTGCCGTCATCATCTGCGGTTCGATGTCGAGGCGCAGCAGCGCCAGGAGGCGGCAACCTGCGCCCTGAAGGTGGAAGGGGAAATCCGCCATCCGGGCGCCGAGGCGCCGTTGGAGTACAACGTCGTCATCGTCGTGCATGACGACCGCGGAGAGGAGATCGCCCGCAGGGTGGTCGGCGTCGGAGCGCTGCAGCCGGGAGAGAAATGCGGCATCAGCCTCTCGGTCGAGGTGCTGCCGCCGCCGCGGCCGGTGGAAAAGCCGGCACCGGCCACGCTGGTCGCCGTTTCCAGGACCACTCCTGCCGCGCCCGCCGGCGGCAGGGGCATCCGGCTTCCCGACGGCACGCTGCTCACGCCCCCGGGACTGGGACCGAAGCCCAGATGAGGTGAGCGCCGCTCGCCGCATTCCCGCCCCGGGTCCCGCTAAAAGCTCGCGGTCAACGTCAGGTACCAGGTTCTCGGTGCGCCGGGATATGCGATCACCGGTCCGCCCGGGGAGTTGTACAACCCGCCCGAGGTGACGTATTCGAACGAGTTGTACTGCCTGTTTGCGAGGTTGTCGACCTCGATGGTCGCCTTCAGGTCCTGGATGCCGTCGCTCCACGAGGTCGGCACGTCGAAGCTGGTGGAGAAGTTGAGCAGTCCGTAGCCCGGGATGTTCGTGCTGCCGGTATTGATGGTGTTGCCGTTTGCCCCGAGATAGGAGTCCGGGATCACGCCGTTCGCGGTGATGTTGGTATTGTTGTCGAAGGCATACTGGGAGCCGGTGCGCAGGTAGGTGAGTCGTGGCTCGATGAGCACCCTGCCGGCCTGCAGCAGATAATACACGCCGAAGCTCATGTTGGTGGTCGGAGTGTACGGCACCGGAACGTGGTGGTAGATCGTCAGGCTGCCGGTCGCGTTCGTGTCGCCGTTGATGTAGCTGGTGAACCTCGCGCTGACGACGCCGATATTGGCGAACAGGTAGAAATCGTGCAGCGGCGAAGCGTCGCCGAAGATGTTCACGCCGTCGTAAGTCGAGGAGCCGTATGCCAGCAGCGCGCCGCCCGCCGCCAGGGCCGAGGGAATGGTCTCGTGGGTGAAATCCAGGTGTGAGTAGCTCATGTCGAGTTCCATGTCGGTGACCGGGCCCCAACGGCGCTTGTGGATCTTGAATCCGACGATGGTGTCGGCGCCCTTTTCCAGATGGACGCTCGAAGCGGCTATGTTCACGTACGGCCCGGTGCCGCCGCCGTTCTCCGGGTAGCGGTAGGTCCAGCCCCAGTTGGCGTAGACCGCGAGCCAGGGCAGAGCCCGCCAGTTCACTCCGATGTACGGCTCGGCGCGGAAGAAGCTGGTATGGGCCGTCGGGGAGGGGTTGATCGAGGTTGTGGGGGTCAGCGTCTGGCTCTGGCAGCCGGCGCTCGGGGTGATCTGGCTGTAGTCGCCGCATGGGTTGAGCTGCACGCCGAGCGGGAATACCGAATACTCGTTCGGATAGAAGTCCATCGTGTAGTTGACTTCGCGGAACCCCGGTTCGAGGCGCAGCGTCGGAATCGGCCTGATGGTGTCCTGCACGTACAGCGCGCCATTGAGCTGATCGAAGATGTCGCTGTCGTAGGTGCCGTTCGGGGCGCTCGGCGAGCCGTAGGTGGTGTAGGCGGCCGCCGGGAACGTCCCGGTATAGCCGTTTTGCGTCAGTGCCTGCGCGAAGGTCTCGTTCGGATAGTAGGTCTGTTCCTGAGAATAGTACTTGCTGAACTGCAGATAGCCGCCGGCGAACACCCGATTGTACGGCAGGTTGAATTCCAATGTGAGCTTGTCGCCGAGGACGTGCGAGGACGGTCGGTTGATTTCCCAGCTCGACTGCTGCGGTGGCAGGTAGTCGTGCAGCGGTGTGTAGTGCAGACGGTGCTCGTGGTCGAAGTACACCAGGTTGTGCACCGAGGTGACCGAGGACAGCCGCACGTTCAGCTTGCTCCAGAGCATCTCGATGGCGTTGACGTCGAGTTTCCAGTTCACCGAGTACGGCAGGGTCGTGTAGAAACCGGTGGTCCGCTGGCTGATCAGCGCTCCCGGGGTCGCCGGGCCGGTGATGTAGACGCCCGGAATCGGCGTGACGGGTATCGGGAACGGACGCTGTGCGCTGGCGCGGGCCACGTAGGCGCCGATGCTGAAGTCGCCGTCACCGCCGGCGAATCGATGCCGTGTCTTGAGATAGTACGCGTAGTTGTAACTCGGATTTTCGTAGCCGTCGCGGCCGCGCAGGAAGTTGTGCGCGTGGTTCCAGCCGCCGGCGATCGCCGTGCGCCAGCCGTGCAGGTCGCCTGTCTGCAGGTCGAAGGAGACGTTCTTGGTCTGGTAGCTGCCGTAGGTGAGGGCGACATCGCCGCCGAATGCGCCCGAGGGCTGCAGTGGCACGAAGTCGATCGCGCCGCCGATATTGGTCCACCAGCGGTCCTTGGGTTGCCCGGGACCATACGTGACGTTGATGGTCTGCAGCAGCGAGGTCTGCGGAATGAGCGTGGCCTGCCACAGATCGTTGCCGGGGTTGCTCATCGGCACGCCGTCGAAGCTCGGGGCGATGCTGCCGTTGTCGGGGTTGCCGCCGGAGAATCCGGCCCAGCCGGTCTTGATGCCGTTGATGCTGATGGTGGACTTCTGCGCGCCGGTGGCGCCGTACGAGGAGACGCTGACTCCGGGCACGAGCATCATCGCCTGGGCCGCGCCGCCGACCGTGGTGCTGGCGCGGATCTGGTCGCGATCCAGGGTCTTGACGGTCGAGCTGCTCACGAAGTCCTGCTTGTGGCGCTCGCGGCGCGCCGTGACCAGCACCTGGTTGAGTGCGGTGGTCGAAATGGGGCTTGGTCCGGGAGAGGGCAACGCGGGTACGGGCATGGCGGCCTGGGAAACGATGCCGCCCGCCAGGGTGCCTGCCAGTGCGAGCCGCACGGCTGTCCTGATTCGATTGCTCTGTGGGCTGCGCCGGGAAGCCGCTGAACTCGCTGTGGTGGGCATGGCCGGTCTCCTGCAAGGGTTCGTGTTGTTCAAGCCTGACCAGGAGCGCTCGGTCCCGCCGACGGCCCCCGAAGGTCGGGTACCATGCGGTCGGAATGTTTCAGCAGCGTGACGGGAAGATGACATCGACGGTTGATGTCGACTGCGCGGCGCCGTGACGGTCATTCCTGACGGAATGCTGACGGATGGGCGATGGCGGGGCGTGGCAGGCGCGCCGAACCTGTTGTTTGCCATTGCAACGCGGCGGCCGCGGGGCGCAGCGCGCGGTGGCGCGCCAGGGATGGGCCGGCGATCGAGGCCCGGCGGCGTCGGCGGGTGCGGCGCGTCCGGTGTCAGAGATGCCGCTGGGTGGTCAGAAATACCGCTGGGTCGTCACCAGGAACTGCACCCGGCGGATGGTGGGGCCGCCATCGAACGGGAATGCGAGGTCCACGTGGATCACGTTGCCGAAGGCGGTGCGGGCGTTGCCGAAGCGTAGTCCGAAGCCGGCGTCCTTCAGCAGCCCGAGGCTCGGGGCCGCGAGCGGCGCCCGGCCCCAGGTGCGTCCCATGTCGAAGAACACCGCCGCGCCGACCCGGAACAGCCGCAGCGGGTACCAGTCGCTGAACCAGCGCTCCTCGATGGTGAACAGCGCGCTCGCCGTGCCGTCCTGGTAGCGCAGCGGATATCCGCGCAGGCCGTTGTCGCCGCCGAGCAGGATCTGGTTGTCGAGGTTGAGGCGCTTGCCGGCCGTGGCGCTGAGCGCGCTGTACAGCAGCCAACTCGAGGACTGCTCGTCGAAGTTGGTGAGGCTTGCGCCCAGCACACCGTTCTCGAGCGTGCCGCGCACCACGCGGCCGCTCGCGGCGCCCGAGACGAGCAGCGTGTCGGCGCGGCTCAGCCAGTAGCCGTCGCCGGCCGTGAAGCGCACCCGCAGCGCATCCTGGCTCGAGCCGAAGGCGCGGGGTGCCCAACCGACCTGGGCGTTGAAATACGCCCCGAGATCGAAATCCTCGGTGCGGTCGATCTGGTTGTGATTGCGCAGCTTCGCGTACTCGTCCTGCACCCAGGCGAGCTGCAGCCAGGGATAGACGAACTTGCGGTTGGCGGGCAGCACGCTCGGTCCGTTCCAGAAGGCACGCGGCGCCGCCGCGAAACGATGTTCGTTGTAGGTCAGCCCGAGGCTGATGCGCCGGGTCCAGCCGTGCACGAGGCCGTCCGACCAGCCGCCGTAGAGCTCGTAATGGCGGTTGAGTGCCTGGAACCGGTCGATGACCTGGCCGCGGTCATACAGGGAATCATCCACGGTGCTGTCGACGAGCGCCACGCCGCCCGCGTGGCGGGCCTCGAGCGCGTAGAACGGACGGTTCACGATCAGCTGACGCAGCCGGCCGTCGCTCAACTGTCCGTAGGCCACATCGACACCCGTCCAGGAGTCGAAGGCGTGCTGATTGGAGACCTCGATTTCCGATTCCGTGCGGTCGACCGTGTTCAGGTGCTGCAGCTTGATGTCGGTGCCGGTGCCGAATGCGTTGAGATCCTCGAGCTGCACCCCGGTGGTGCTCTTGCCGCCGCTGCGCGAGAAGTCGAACCCGGGGTTGAGCGTCCACACGTCGCGGGTGGTGACGAGCACATCCACCTTGCCGTCGTGATAGCGCACCGGACGAATGGAGGCATCGTAGAAATACGGGTCGGCCCGCAGGATGCGGGCCGATTCGGCGAGCAGGTGCGGCGAGTAGCGCTCGCCGCTGTGAAAGAGCAACTGGTGCTCGATCAGCTCGCGGCGGGTGGTGCGGTGCAGGCGGTCTGCGAGGCGAAACAGCGCCTTGTTGTCCTTCGGATTGCTGAGGTCAAAGATGTTCTTGTTGTGGATCTCGATCCGTCCGATCACCGCGCCCATGCGCACCAGCGCCGCATCCGAGGGCAGGGCGGCAGCATTGCGGGGGGCAGGGGCGGCGCTGTGGGGGGCACTCCGGGGAGCAGGGGCGGCGCTGTGGGGCGCACGCGCGGCAGCACCGGCCGGGGACACCTGGACGGAGGCAAGGGCGGTGCCGGTGAGACACAGCAGCAGCGCCGGTACCGGTGCAAGCGGGGCGCCCGTCGGGCGCATCTGGCGAAGGCTGCCGCCGCCGCGGCTCAATCCGCGCGTCCCGAGGATGCCGTGCGCGAGAGGCGCCGGCGCTGGGCGCTCGAGGTGCTGCGGGCCTTGGCCGGAGGTGCGGACCTGACCTGCGCGGTGATCGGTGCGAGCGCCTCGCGTGAGAGCGATTGGATCGCGCGTTCGAGCCTGCGAAAGCGCCGGATGAGCTCCTCGCCGAACGGGGTGAGCGCGGCGCCGCCGCCGCCCGCGCCGCCGACGGTCGCCGTGGTGGCCGGCGTGAGGAACGAACGGTTGATCTCATCGACGAGCAGCCATGCGCGGCGGTAGCTCATGCGCAACTCCTGCGCGGCCTGGCGCAGCGAGCCGGTCCGATGGATGCCTTCCAACAGCGCCACCTTGCCCGGGCCGATCGAGCCGCCGGCAGAGAAGTCCACCCGGATGCGCACTGTGTGGTTCATGGGACCAGACCGCCTATCGTGCCCAGCATACCCGTAACTGTAGCGGGTGTGGGTAGGGGCTGTCCGAGATCGCGGCAGCGGCAAGCCGCACAGCGCGCAGGCGATCCCGTCAGTCCTCCTCGATCACCCGGCATTCGGCGCCGCACTCCAGGGTCTCGCCGGCGCCTGAGACGATGACGGCATTCTCTCCGAAGGTGACGCCGCGAAGCGTGCGGTCGAAGCGGTACGTGCGCAGCACCGGCAGAGGATCGAGCCCGCGAGCCCCGGTGCGCTGGTCGGTCGAGGGAATGATGCAGCGTGTGCACGGCTTGACCAAACGCAGCGTGACCGGGCCGATGCCGAGGGTGTGGATGTGATCTTCGGCGAACGGCGCGAGTCCTTCGATCACCAGGTTCGGGCGGAAGCGTTCCATGGGCAGCGCCTCGGGCAGGCGGCGGTTCAGATCATCGAGCGACGCGCGGTTGCAGACGAGCACGGGGTAGCCGTCCGGGAAGGCCAGCGGGGCGGCCTGGGTGCCGGCGTACTCGGGGTTCGCGAACCGACGGGGCCCGGGCGGAACCCGGACCAGGCGCGCCGGTTCCTCGAGCACGGCGCTCACCCAGTGCGCGGCCGCATCCCCCTGATCCAGGCCCTCGCACACATCGTTCCAGACCTTCACGCGGCGCCGCTCGCCGCGTGGCTCGAGCGGCAGGACCAGCTTCTGCAGCCCGGCGCTGTCGAGAGCGAGGCCCTCGGCAGAAAGCGCGGTCGCGATACGCGCGAGCCGGGGGTGGGTGCGCTGGCTGAGGAACAGACCGTCGGCGCGCACCACCATCCAGTGCCGGTCCCATTCGAAACCCGTGGCGGTGAGGCGTACCGATGCGCGCGGGATGCCACGGGTGGATTTCAGAGGATAAACATGCAGTTCCTGAACGATGGCGCGCGGCATCGGGGCATTCTACGCAGTGCGGAATTCCGGGGGCATCCCGCCGTGTGCTATACGGAAAAATCATTCTCACTGGCGATCGTTCATGCGGCAGCAGCCATACGGCCCCTCGCGGGATGCCGGCCGGTCCAGGGCTGTGCGGCCCGCCGGCCGTTCCCGGGGTTGTGCCGCAGGATATCCGGCCCGCCGGGTGGCGCCTGCTCCTGCTCTCCCCTCGCTGCCCGGAGCGCGCCCTGCCGTGCGGCCCGGGGGGTTCATGCCCGGTTCAGCCCGACCGCGCGATAAGCGACGCATGGATCGTCACGCCATGCAGGCCCGCCCGGAGGGGTTCCTGTCAGGCTTGCGTCAGGAATACCTGCCATCATGTCGCCCTGATCGGAGGACCGCCGGGACGAGCAGGACCGGATCCGCGGCCCGGGCACCGGAGCACGCACTATGAGAATCCATCCGTCGGGGGTATGGGCCGCCATCGCCGCGGCGCTGTGCGTCGCGATGAGCGCCGTGACGGTCGCGCAGGACAGTCCGCCGGGGCGCGCCGCGCAGCTGAGTGATATCGAGGGCAGCGTCTCGCTCGAGCCCGCGGGCACGCACCACTGGATCGCGGCCGAGCTCAACCGGCCCGTGACCGTCGGCGACAGGCTCTGGGCCGACCGTCACTCGCGCGCCGAGCTCGACATCGGCGATGCGGTCATCCGCCTGGGAAGCTTCACCGGATTTTCCTTCCTCAACCTCGATCGGCGCACCGCGCAGATGCAGGTGACCGCCGGCACAGTCATCGTGCACGTGCGGGGACTCGCCGATGGCGAGCAGGACGAGATCGACACGCCCAACCTCGCGTTGTCGCTCGAACGGCCGGGGACGTACCGCGTGGACGTCAGCGAGAGCGGCGACACCACCATCGTCGGGGTGGTGAGCGGCGAGGCCTTGGCGAGCGGTGACGGCCAGACCTTTCCGGTGAGTGCACAGCAGAGCGTGACGTTCATGGGCACGCACAGACTGACGGCGGATTACGCGACCCTGGGAGCGCCCGATGCCTTCGACGACTGGTCGATGGCGCGGGACAGGCAGGAAGCTGCGGCGGCGACGACGGTGGGGCAGTACGTCTCGCCGGACGTGGTGGGCGCGGATGATCTGGCGGACTATGGCAATTGGCAATACACGACCTGGGGGTATGCCTGGTTTCCGGTCGTGCCGATGGGCTGGGCTCCCTATAGCGTCGGCTACTGGGCATGGGTCGCGCCCTGGGGCTGGACCTGGGTCGACGAGGAGCCCTGGGGTTATGCGCCGTTTCATTACGGCCGATGGGGCCGGTGGCACGGCGGCTGGTGCTGGGTCCCGGGGCCACGCGTGGTCCGGCCGATTTTTGCCCCGGCGCTGGTGGCATTCACGCACGGCCCGCTCGGGAGGGTGGGCGGCGCACGGCGCGCCGTGGGCTGGATCCCCCTCGGGCCCCGCGATGTGTATCGCCCGGGCTACGCGGCGAGCCGCCGCTATGTGCGCGACATCAACACCACGAACAGTACGAGCGTCAATCCCAACGTCATCAGCGCTCTGTCCAGAGGGCATTACAGGCCCGTCTCTTACCAGAACAGCACGGTTCCCGGGGCGCTCACGCTCGTGCCGCGCACCGTATTCACCACCGCGCAGCCGGTCGCCGCGCACCGGATCGTCCTGCCGCGGCACGGCGGGATGATGAGGCGTTTCACGAGCGCGGTTCCGGCCGTCGCGCCCGTTAAGGCGAGCGTCCTCGGTCCAGGCGCGCGAGTGGCGGCCGTCCCGCCCCGCCGCCTGGTCGATCGTCCGGTGGTGGCGCGGCTGGCCCCGTCGCGGGCGCCGGTGCCGTTTGTCGCGCAGCAGACCGCGATTCGGGCCAACGGCGGGCATCCCCTGACCTCGGGACAATGGGCGCATCTGCGACCCAACCGGCCGGCGGTCCCGGTGCGGCTGGCGGGCGCGGCGCTGCAGTGGCGAACCGCGCCGCGAGTGCCGGGCGCGTCGAGATTGCAGCGTCCGCCGGCATTCGGGCGTTCAGGCGTACCGAGCAATCGCCCGCCCTGGGCAGGAGGAGCTGCGCGCAGGGGGCCCGCCGCGGCGCCGGTTCTGCGCGGGCAGCCGAGTGCCGGGCGACCGGCGCTCAGCGGGACTCGCCCACCGTGGGCCCAGAGTGGGCGAGGCACGCCGCCGGGGATATGGGCGCCGGCTCGACCCGCGCAGCCACCCCGATCGGGCGGCGCGCCGCGGTACCGGCCGGCGCCGCCTCGCTACGTGAGTCCCCCTCGCTACGTGAGTCCCCCTCGCTACGTGAGCCCGCCTCGCTACGTGAGCCCGCCTCGCTACAGCCCGCCCCGTGAGGTACGCCCGTCCCCACGGTTCCAGCCGCATTTCCGCGCTGAGCGTCCGAGTCCTGCTCCAGCGCCACCCGCGAGGAGCTTCCCGCCGCGGGCCGAGATGAGTTTCGGAGCCGGCGGTGCTGAAGCCGCGGCCGTGTCCGCGCCACCGATGTACCGGGCGCAGCCGGTGACGGATGAACCGCTGGCCCCGACAGCCCCGCTCGACGCCGGCTCCCGCTATGCGCCACCCCTGACTCCACCGCCGATGTACCGGCCGGTGGGCGCGAGCGCCTTCGGCGGCCCCGCGCCGCACGCCACCCTCGCACCCCGGTGGGCGCCGCCGCGGCCCGGACCGGGCCCGGTGCGGTTCGCCGCCGCACCGTTGCGCTCACCCGGAGTGGTTTTCCGCCGCTGAGCGCTGCGTCGGGCACTCTGCGGCGGGGTTCGGCCGCGTCGTAAACGTGACGGCAGTCCCGTTTCGTAAACCCAACAGCGTCCATTAGTGTTACGAATGGGACCGTGCCGTGCGCGGTGTTTCGGTTTTGCGAAACGCGCCGGGGGATAGTCCCTGATTTCAGCCACTGCTTCGTATACTTATGCTCCTTTCACCCCGCCACAGGGTGGCGGTACGGGAGGGTACAGATGCGATTGCAGACTAGATTCCAGCTCGCGGCTGCTGTTGCGGCGATGATACTGCTGGCGCCGGCGGCGCAGGCGGTGCCGAGCTTCGCGCGCCAGACCGGCATGGCCTGCGCGGCATGCCATACGGTATTCCCGGAGTTGACGCACTTCGGTCGCGTGTTCAAGGCCAACGGCTACGTGCTGGACAATCTTCAGCAGGTGCGCGAGCCGAACAGCGCCCGCCAGCAGCTGCTGTCGCTGTCGAGAACCCCGACGTTCTCGATCATGACGCAGATTTCCTATACGCAGCTCAACAAGCGGCTGCCCGACGGCAGCACCGGAAACCCGGCGGCACCGGGCGTGACCGAAAGCGGTACGGCGGGCTTCCCGCAGCAGCTCAGCCTGTTCTATGCCGGCAAGATCGCGCCGCACATGGGCGTGTTCTCGCAGATCACCTACGGGAACGACAGCGGTACGATCGGCATCGACAATACCGACATCCGCTTCGCCAAGCTGGTCGTGCTGCCGGGCAAACACACCCTGACCTACGGCTTGTCACTCAACAACAATCCGACCGTCCAGGACCTGTGGAACAGCACGCCGGCCTGGGGCTTCCCCTACGCGGCAAGCGACGCGGCGGTCTCGCCGCTCGCCGGAACCCAGATCGACGGCGCCCTGGCGCAGAGCGTGGCGGGCCTCACCGCCTACGTCTACCTGGATGAGTCGCTGTATGTCGAGTTCGGCGGATACCGCACGGCGGCGCAGGGCCAGGTCAACACGCTGACCGGCCAGGCTGGGCCGCTCGATGGCTCGTTCTCCAACGTGATCGAAGGCGTCTCGCCCTACTGGCGGCTCGCCTACGAGTACGACTGGGGCGCGAACTCCCTGGAAGTCGGCGGCTACGGCGCGGAATTCAAGGAGCACCCGGGCGGCGGCTCGCTGCTCGAGGGCCCGGACAACCGCTTCCAGGATGTCGCCGAGGACTTCCAGTACCAGTACGTCGGCGAGAACAACATCGTCACCGTGCTCGGCACGCACATCCACGAGAACATGCAGCTCCTCGCGAGCTTCCTCGGAGGCGCAAGTGCCAACCGGGAAGACAGTCTGAACACCAGCCGGATCGCGGCCAGCTACTACTACCGGCGCAAGTACGGTGCCCAGCTGCAGTGGTTTTCGACCACCGGCAGCACCGACAACCTGTTGTACCCGGCGACGACGCCCGGAGGCTGCGATCTCGTGAACAACGGCCCGTTGAGCTGCGGCGTCATCACCAGCGCCAACGGCTCGCCGGACACCGACGGGCTGGTGGGCCAGGTGGACTACCTGCCGTGGCTCAACGTCAAGCTGGCGCTGCAGTATACCCACTACAGCAAATTCAACGGAGCGAGCAACAACTATGATGGAGTCGGCCGCAACGCATCCGACAATGACACCGTGTACTTCATGCTGTGGTATGCATTCTGAGGTCGACCATGCGCATCAATGATTCTTTCAAGGTTTGGTTGCATCGTGGTCTGCTGGCGGCTACGGCGACGGCCCTCACTGCCGTCAGCGTGCCGGTGCTCGCTCAGGGCGCCCCGACCTCTCCGGAGCAGGCTCCGGAGCTCGCGGTCGGGGTCTGCGGCACCTGCCACGGTGTCGACGGCAACAGCGTCAACCCGATGTTTCCGCGACTCGCCGGCCAGAAGGCCTGGTACATCGAGCAGCAGCTCAAGGAGTTTCGCGCACACACCCGCGGGGATCCGTACGCGGTGGGCTACATGTGGGGCATGGCGGGCCAATTGTCGAACGCCACCATCGACGCCCTGGCGAAATACTTCTCGAGTCAGAAGACCGGTCCGGGCAAGCCGCATTCGGCGGCCGTGATCGCCGAAGGCAGTGAGATCTACCATCACGGCATCCCCTCGCAGGGCCTGCCCGCCTGTGCGGCCTGCCACGGTCCTGATGCGCTCGGCAGTGCGCAGTTCCCGCGCCTGGCGGGCCAGCATGCCGAGTACATCCTGAAGCAGCTCGCCTCCTTCCAGAGCAACATGCGCAATGTCGCCATCATGCACGGCGTGGCCTCGACGCTGCACGACGGACAGATGAAGGCGGTGGCCGACTATCTCGAATCGTTGCCGTAACGCCCCCCCGTAACGGCACGGAGCCGGCTGGCGACAGCCGGCGCTCACGCGGGGCTTGTCGTGACTCGATCGCGGCAAGCCCCGATTTTTTTATCCCGTCACGATCCGATGCCGCGCGCGATCCCGCGCAGGAAGTCTCTGACTTCCCGCGTCGAGCATTCGCCCGAGGCGAGCAGCGCGCGCAGCAGCGCCTCGAGATGCGCTCCCATGGCTTCGGCGAGCGCGCGCGGCGGATGCCGATGCAGGCTCAGGATGAGCTCATCGAGCGCCTCGATGCACTCCTCGATCGGCTCCGGGCCGGCAGACCAGTCTGGCGGCATGTGTTCGCTCCCCGCAGAGGACTGTCGGAAAGGATAGCGGCCGGCGCGGTGCCGCTGGCGCCGGAGCGGCATTTCTGCACAAACGCGCAGCCTGACGCGATTCCAAATCCGCCGCAGGTTCCTAGACTGTTGCCCCGTGCCAACCCGGCACGGCGAGCCATCACGAGGACCTGCACATGAACAGCTTCACACTCACCGCCATCGGACATCTCGCGCGCGATCCGGAGCTGACGGTCAAGGGCGAGACCACCTATGTCAGGTTCTGCCTGATCGGCAACGACTATGCCGGCCGGGACGAGGCGGGCGCCGAGCGGGAGATCGCCACCAGCATCTGGTTCGTGGCGTTCGGTGTGCTCGGCGAGACGATCGCGCGGCACGCACGCCGGGGCGATCAGCTGCTGGTCGAGGCGCAGGTGCGGGCCGACAACTGGACCGACAAGCAGGGCGAGCGGCGTTACGACTACTCGTACGTCGTGCAGGGCTTCAGGTTCGGCGCGCCCGGCAAATCCCGGCGCGAGGCGCCCGAGGACGGCGGCACCGAGGCGCGCCCGCCGCTTGCGGCGAGCGCCTGAGGGCAGCCGCCTGCTTCGGGACCGCGGCCGGATCCGGCCGCGGTCCGGTCCCACACCTGCCCAGGAGCCGCTCCATGATCCGTACCTTCGCCCCCGCGCACGACGG
>JAKAFQ010000629.1 GCA_021817875.1 Pseudomonadota bacterium | reverse complement strand
CGCCCCGGAGGAACGGATCCGCTTCGCCGAGCGAGCACTCGCCCTGCGGTATCCAGAGCCCGCCGAGGCCGGCATGGCGGCACCCGCTCTCCTTGGTTGCCGACGCAGCGAGGACGCCGGGGAGGACCTTTGGCGCACGCTGAACCGGGTTCAGGAGAACCTCCTGCGAGGCGGCTTGCCGCGGCGCTCCCCCAGTGGATGGCTGGTGCGGACCCGACGGATCACCTCGATCCGGGAGGACGTGCGGATCAATAGCGCGCTCTGGGAGATGGCGGCCGAGGTGCTCGCCAGCTGAGGCGAATCGGGTGAGGGCGCTGGCCGCCGGCGCTCTCTCCCGTCTTTTCGGGGGTGGGGAGGGGTTGGGGCGAGCGGGCGGTCGGACGGCATGCCGGTGGCGTCTGTCTCGGTTAGGGCGAGCGCGACCGTGATGAGAGCGACTGGGAGCGGATGGAGTTTGGTCGAATTTTCGGTGAAATGCAGGATAGCTTTACAGCGAGTTTTGGGCCACATTGTGGCCTGTGGGTGCAACAGAAATTCTGCGGACACGAGTAACACCTGAGACGAGAGCGCGCGTCGCTGAGGTGACTCAGGCGCGGCTGCTGACGGAGTCGATCTGGCTGCGCCAGTTGATCCTGAGAGAGCTGCGGGCCGTCGACTCGGAGGACCGACTGGGGCGCCACGCTGATGCGCCGGGTGCGGCTGTCCGCGGACGATGCTCGAAGCGCCGCACGCCCGGTTCCGGTCTGTACGTCCGGCTACGGCAGGAGGACCGTCTACTCCTGCACGAGCGTGCCGCGGCTCGGGGCATGGCCTCCGCCACGTACGTCTCCGTACTGGTGCGCTCGCACCTGCGCTCGCTGGCTCCGCTGCCAAAGGATGAGCTGTTTGCCCTAAAGCGCGCCGTCAGCGAGCTGGGCGCCGTCGGGCGAAATCTAAACCAGATTGCTCGAGCCGCGAATCAAGGCGCACGCGTCGGGGGCGTCGGCCATGACGAGTTCCGGGCCATCCTCAAGATCTGTGGTGCCCTCCGCGATCACACCAAAGGCCTGATCAAGGCGAACTCCGCCAGCTGGACGTCCGGGCATGCCGAATCTCAGAATTAGCGGGCTCGAGGGTCGTCCCCTCCTCGACATCGGGAGCTTTGCGAGGCGCGGCCCTGGACGACGGGATCGATTGTCGTCAGAGGAACTGGCCCTCATTGGCCGCACCGTCCGGCATACTCCTGAAGTCATGGTCAAGGTGCTGTCCAAGGACAGCAACGATTTGCGATCTGTCACGCGACACCTGAACTACATCGGTCGGCGTGGCGAGCTGGAGCTCGAAACCGACGGCGGCGAGAGTATCCAAGGGCGGAATGCTGGCCAGCGTCTGGTGGAAGATTGGGACCTCGACCTGGATCAGGATCGGAAGGATCAGCGCCTGGCAGCTATTACGGGACGAGCCCCGAAGCTGGTTCATAAGATGATGCTCTCGATGCCTCCCGGAACACCAGCGAAGGGGGTTCTCGAGGCCGCGCGCAAGTTCGCGCGAGAGGAATTTGCTCTCAAGCACCGATACGTACTCGTCCTTCATACCGACGAACCACACCCCCATGTGCACCTAGTGGTCAAGGCGGTCAGCGAGCAGGGCGAGCGATTGAACATCCGCAAAGCGACTCTGCGGTGGTGGCGGCAGGAATTCGCGCGGCATCTGAGGGAACTGGGAGTGCCAGCGAATGCGACGGAGCGGGCAGTGCGGGGCGAGAGCCGATCACCCAAGTTCGATGGCATCTACCGAGCGCAGAGGCGCGACGAATCCTGGCATGTTCGGGCGCGAATGGAAGAAGTCAGCCGGGATATCCGCAGCGGCAGACTTCGTGCTGAGCGTGGGAAGGAGACGTTAATCGATACGCGGAAGGCGGTCGAGCGGGGGTGGTGGGCGGCCGGCGAGATCCTGGCAGCCCACGGGCAGAGGGAACTTGTCAAGGAGGTCACGCAGTTTGTCAGCCGGATGCCGCCTCCCAGGACGGATCGGGAGATGATCGCCGAGGAGCTGCTCAAACATCGCCGCGATGTGCGAATTCGGGGCGGGCCGACACGGTGACCGGGAGACCAATTGCGAGAGGTAGGATTTCGCAAAACAAACAGATTTCTCCTCGAACAAGTCACCACAGATTCAAATCAGGGCCAGACTTCGACGCATATGTCTAGGTGCGGTTCGGGAAAGACTCCGAAGGGGAGGACGGCGCTGGTCGCCTACGACGACCCCAGTCCGCTCGTGCGCCCTGAGCGCTCGCTCTCGGAGCGGCCGGATCTGTTCCTCGACAGATCTCAGGTCTGAGGCAAGCCATTCGTCCATCTCTTCCAGGCGCACCCTGAAGCCGTCCGTCGCGCGCACCAGCGCCTCAAGTTCGCCATCAGACGAGCCTTCTACCGGACCGGGCAGCCAGACCCGCAGCCGGGCCACCATGAACTCGGCCTCTTGCCGCCTTTCAGCGGCTTTCTCCCTGTGTGGTGCGGCGGCAGTTACGTTGCGTCCAGCCAACGCGAATAGAGTCGTGTACTCCCGGTCGAGCCGTTCCGCGAGCGCTACCAATCGACGAGCAGCTGCTGGTACCGCGTCCAGCGCCCTATTTGCTTCTCTCTCAAGGACCGTGCGCCGCTCTCGCGCGGCCTGTCCGTTGGAACGTGCGGCGAGCACGGCCGACCAGAGGGCAGCAGCCGCGGCAAGGATGCTCGCTATCGCACTGGCGATCCCCCCGATAACTGTCTAGTCCACGGCATTCAAAGAGGACACTTGGAAAAGTCCTGCGCAACGAGGTATGCGCTCGATTTGACAATCGCCAAGCGGTTAATTAGACGAACGCCCTCTGGCAGAACGGTATGGTCTCCCACGCCGGCGATGAGGCAGATGCGTGGGCTTACCGGAGCGACTAGAACCCGGCCGAAGTGATCGGGCACTACAAACTCCCCCTGGTACGCCTCCGCTACTCCCCACTGTGCGCCCGACAGCTCCGACACCAACCGGCCGATCGCCGATTGGATGCGGATGCCGGCCATCATACGGCCTGGCATTTCCCCGTCACCATTTAGGACGATGTAGCCTTTCTTTTCCAAGATCTCTCTCTGGTCGTCAGAGATATTGTCAGGGAAG
>JAKAFQ010000628.1 GCA_021817875.1 Pseudomonadota bacterium | reverse complement strand
AGACCGCCCTCGCCGCGCCGGCGCAAGTCCCGCGGGTGGCGGTGCGCATGCCGGTGCTCGATGCCCCGGGACCGCTGCTGGAGCGCTGGGCGGTCGGTGCGCCGGTGCGCTACGGGCACTGCGGCGCGGTGCGCCTGGCGCACACGCCCTCGCTCGCCTTCGGGGCGATCGCCGCGGAGGAGCCGCCCGGGGAGTCGGTCCGCTCGGGACTGGAGTCGGCCACCGAGTGGGCCTACCGCCAGCTGCACGCCGCCCTCGAGGCGAGCGGCTACCCGCACCTGGTGCGGGTGTGGAACTACGTGCCGCGCATCAACCTGGAGACCGAGGGCCTGGAGCGCTACCGGCAGTTCAACATCGCGCGCCAGCGGGCGCTCATCGCCTGCGGGCGCCAGGTGCACGGCAACGTGCCGGCCGCGAGCGCCCTGGGCAGCGCCGCCGGGCCGCTCGTGGTCTATTTCCTCGCCGCGCGCGAGGCGCCGCGCTTCATCGAGAACCCGCGCCAGGTGAGCGCGTACCACTACCCGAGCGAGTACGGCGAGCGCGCGCCGAGCTTCTCGCGCGCCACGCTGCTCGAGCACGGCGGCGCCCCGGTGTTGTTTCTCTCCGGCACCGCCAGCATCGTCGGGCACCGCACGCTGCACGCCGGGGATGTTGCGGCGCAGACCCGCGAGACGCTCGCCAACATCCAGGCGTTGCTCGATGCGGCCGGGGTGTACAGCCTCGGGGAGCTCGCCTACAAGATCTACGTGCGCAACCCCTCGGACCTGCCGACGATTCGTCGCGAGATCGACGCCGCCCTCGGCCCCGGTCCAACCCGCGTCTATCTGCAGGCGGACGTGTGCCGCACGGACCTCGCGGTGGAGATCGAGGCGGCCGGCGGCTGCGGCGGCGCCTGAGCGCCGCTGGGGAGACGGCCGGTGCTGAAGCGGCTCGGGGAATACCTGATCACCTACGGCCTGCTCGCCACGCTCGGGGTGATGATCCTCATCTGGACGGTGCTCGCGGTGCTGCTGCTGACGCCCCTGCCCGAGCGCCGGCGGCGCGCCACCGCGCGCTACACGATGATGGCGGGCTTTCGGCTGTTCACGCGCTTGCTCACGGCGAGCGGCGCCTACCGGCTCGATCTCACAGCGCTCGATGCGCTGCGCGGCGCCGGTGCGCTCATCCTCGCGCCGAACCACCCGAGCGCCTTCGATGCCATCCTGCTGCTCACCCGTCATCCGGACCTCGCCTGCATCCTCAAGCCCTCGCTGCTGAACCATCCGCTGCTCGGGGCCGGGGCGCGCCTCGCCGGCTACATCCGCGGCGAGCCGCCGCGCCGTCTGGTAAAGGCCTCGGTCGCCGAGCTCGAGCGCGGGGCGGCAGTGCTGCTGTTCCCGGAGGGCACTCGAACGCGCCGCTCGCCGGTGAACCCGCTCACCGCCAGCGTCGCGGTGATCGCCAAGCACGCGCACGCGCCCATCCAGATCGCCTTCATCGAGACCGACTCGCCCTATCTGGCCAAGGGCTGGCCACCGCTGAAGGCCCCGCACCTGCCGATCGTGTACCGCGTGCGGCTCGGCCGGCGGCTCGATCCGCCCGCGGACGTGGCCGCCTGCATGCGCGAGATCGAGGCGCAGTTCGCCGCGGCGCTCGCCGAGGCGCCGCAGCGCGAGTGGCTCGAGCGCACCGCGGCGCAGCACCCATGAGTCCCTCGCGCACGCATCTGGTCATCATCCCGAGCTACAACCCCGGCGAGAAGGTGTTCGAGACCGTGCGCGCCGCGCGCGCGGCATGGGCCCCGGTGTGGGTGGTCATCGATGGCAGCACGGATGGGACGGCCGAGCGGCTCGCGGCGCTCGCCGCCGCAGACCCCCACCTCGAGGTCTTCCATGAGCGGCGCAACCGCGGCAAGGGCGCAGCGCTGCTCACCGGGTTCACCGAGGCGCTCGCGCGCGGCTACACGCACGCGCTCACGATGGACTCCGACGGACAGCACCCGAGCGAGTGCATCCGCGCGTTCATGCAGGCCTCGCTCGAGCGCCCCGAGGCGATGGTGCTCGGCGTGCCGCGCTTCGATGCCAGCGCCCCGCGCATCCGCGTGCTCGGACGGCGCATCTCCAACGGCTGGGCGCGCCTGGAGACCCTCGGGGCGGGCATCGAGGACTCGCTGTTCGGGTTCCGGCTCTATCCGCTTCAGCCCCTGGTGCGCCTGATGAATCGCCACCGCGGCATGCGCCGCTTCGACTTCGACGTGGAGGCGGCCGTACGCCTGAGCTGGCTCGGGGTGCCGGCGCTGAACCGCAGCGTCCCGGTGCGTTACTTCACGCCGGCCGAGGGCGGGGTGTCGCACTTTCGCTACGGTCGGGACAATCTGCTGCTCACGGCCATGCACACACGGCTGTTTTTCGGCTTTCTGGCCCGTCTGCCGCGCCTGCTGGCACGCCGCCACGCCGGCCGGTGAGCCCCGCGTCGCAGCCGCTCGCGCGGCGGCTTGCGGGGCCGCGCCGCACTGTATAATTTGGACTGTATCCATAGAAGAACAGCCTGCGATCCATGTCCGAACTTGCCCCCACCCTGCCGCCGGCGCACCACACAGGCCAAGCCCTGGAGCACGAGCTTGCCGAGCTGATCGTCGCGGCGCTCAACCTGGAGGTGTCCGCGAGTGCGATCGACCCGGAGGCCCGGCTCTACGGCGAGGGGCTTGGCCTGGACTCGATCGACATTCTCGAGATCGCGCTGGTGGTCTCGAAGCACTACGGGGTGCAGCTGCGCGCCGACGATGCGGCGAACACGCAGATCTTCCGCTCCCTGCGCCAGCTGGCCGCCTACGTGGCGGCACACCGGACGAACTAGCCCCTGGCCCCGATCCCGCTGATCGCGCACGCCGAGGAGCAGGCGGTGCTCGCCTACCGCCGCGGCGAGCCGCTGCGCGCGGGCCGCTTCCTCGCCGAGGCCGCCGCGCTCGCGGCGCGCCTGCCGCCCGGGCGGCACATCATCAATGTCTGTGCGGACCGATACCGCTTCGCCCTCGGCCTCACCGCGGCGCTGCTCAGCGGCAAGGTAAGCCTGCTGCCCCCGAGCCATACGCCCGAGGTGGTACGCCACCTGCGTCAGTTCGCCCCGGACGTGTTCTGCCTGACCGACTCCGCGGAC
>JAKAFQ010000627.1 GCA_021817875.1 Pseudomonadota bacterium | reverse complement strand
CCGGCGCAGATCACGAAGCCGCCGACGTGCTGGGACAGGTGGCGCGGAAAGCCCGGGAAGGCGGTCAGCTCGCGCGCCAGCGGCAGCAGACGCCCGAGCACCGGGCTGTCAGGATCGAAGCCCGCCTCGCGCAGTCGCTGCGCGAGCACCTCCCCTGCGTCCCACCACTGCATGACCCCGGCGAGCCGGGCGCACGTCTCGGGAGACAGCCCGAAGGCCCGGCCCAGGTCGCGCAGCGCGCTGCGCGACCTGTACAGGATGACCGTCGCGGCGATGGCCGTGCGCTCGCGGCCGTACCGCTCGTAGACGTACTGGATGACTTCCTCGCGCCGCTCGTGCTCGAAGTCGATGTCGATGTCGGGCGGCTCGTTGCGCTCCCTGGAAAGGAAACGCTCGAACATCAGTTGCGCGCCGCGTTGCGGATCGACCGCGGTCACCCCCAGGCAATAGCACACCCGCGAGTTGGCCGCCGAGCCCCTGCCCTGACAGAGGATGCCACGGCGGCGCGCGAAGGCCACGATGTCGTGGACGGTGAGGAAATACGGCTCGTAGCCCAGCTCGCCGATCAGGGCGAGCTCGTGCTCGAGGGCGGCGCGCTCGGCCGGGGGGATGCCCTGAGGCCAGCGGCGGCGGGCGCCCGCCTCGGTGAGCTGGCGCAGATGCGTGGCCGCCGTCTGCCCCGGCGGCACCAGCTCGCGCGGATACTCGTATCGCAGCTCATCGAGCGAGAAAGCGCACTGCTGCGCGATGCGCACGGTCTCCGCCAGCAGCTCGGGCGGATAGAGCCTCGCGAGCCGCCCGCGCTCGCGCAGATGCCGCTCGCCGTTGGGATAAAGACTGTTGCCGGCCTGCGCGAGCGGCACCTTGAGCCGGATGGCCGTGAGCGCATCCTGCAGCCTGCGGCGCGCGCGCACGTGCATGTGGACATCGCCGCTCGCGACGAGCCGCAGGCCGGTCTCACGGCCGACATCGCGCAGGCTCTGCAGACGCTCACGGTCGGCGCCGCCGCGCAACAGCTCCACGGCGATCCAGACCTGGCCGGGAAAGCGCTGCGCGAGCCACTGTGCCTCGCAGAGGCGCGGCGGCTCGCCGGGCAGCCACAGGATGAGGCATCGCTCGAGGCCTTCCAGCTCGGTCCGTGTCAGGTGATAGCCGCCCTTGGCGTCCGCGCGGCGCCCGTGGGTGATGAGCCGGCAGAGCCGGCCATAGCCGTGCCGATCGGTGGCGAGCGCCACCAGCGCGAGGCCGCAGGCGAAACGCAGCTCCGAGCCGATGATGAGCTGCAGACCCCGCTCCTTCGCCGCGACATGGGCGCGCACGACGCCGCTCAAGGAGCACTCGTCGGTGAGGGCGAGTGCCGAGTAGCCGAGCGCCGCGGCCTGCCCGACGAGCTCCTGGGGATGAGAAGCGCCGCGCAGGAAGGTGAAGTTGCTCAGGCAATGCAGCTCGGCATATTCCATCGTCATCCCAACACACCGTGCAGGAACCAGCGGTGCGGCGCATCACGCTCGCGAAACAGCCACAGGCGGCGGCCGTGGCTGTCGAGCGCGATGTAGTAATCGCGCGCGACCTCCGCCCCGTCCCACCACCCCGTCTCGATCCGCTCGGGCTCGCTCGCCAGGTGCAGCCGGCCACGGTAGCGCGGCAGGCCGTCATGCTCGGTGAGCCGGCGCGGCGCGGGCAGCAGCCAGAGGGGGCGGCAGGGACGAGTCGCAGGGTGCGGCAGCCCGGGACGGGACACGAGGGCACGGGAGCCTGCCGCCACGGGCGAGTCGCACGGGGATTCATCCGGAGGACCCTCGGGCTCCCTCACCCGCCAGGCGGCTTCCGGCCGGTGATCCTCCAGGCACGCCAGGCCCTGGACCGATGCATCGCCCAGGCGGGCGCGCAGCCGCTCGATGAGCTGTGACGGACACGCCGCGCCCGTGCCGCCGTGCTCGCCAGGCTGCCAGAGCCCGCCGGACGACAGGACACGCGGCACCGCAAACCCCGAGCGCAGCTCGCAGGCGCGCACCGGGGCCGGCAGAGACAGCGTCATGAAGCGCTCGCCGAGCAGCTCCGCGAGACGTCCCGCATCGGCAAGCGGCGCGGCCAGCCGCAGCATGCTGCGACTGGGTGGATGGTCGCGATGCCACAGGCGGCACTCGAGCTGCAACACCCCGCACTGACGCGCCTCGAGAAACCGCTCGAGCGCCTCGAGCAGCGGGCCGAACGCCCCGAGCAGCGCCGCGTGGCTGTCCAACTCGCAGGACAGCTCGCGGCGGCGGCGGAAGCGCGCACGGATCTGCAAGCGTTGCCGCGGATCGCCCGCGCGCCCCATCAGGCGATCGAGCTCGGCGAGCGCCTCGACCCCGAATCGCTGCGCAAAGCCCGCACGGGGCAGCCGCAACGCCTGGCCGAGGGTGCGCACACCGATCGATGCCAGCCGCGCGAGGCGCTGTGGCGGCCAGCGCAGCGCCTCGAGCGGCAGGGGCGAGAGCGGGCCGGCGAGCTGCGCCGGATCCAACACGACGAGGGAGCAGCCGGCACGCGCGGCGGTCAATGCGGCCAGTGGTGTCGGCGCAAACGCCAGCGTGCCCTGCAGACCGCAGCGCGAGCATTCCAGCGTCATCTCTCGCCTGAGACCGTCGACCCCCCCGAACAGCTGCAGACTGCCCCTCACCTCCAGCAGCAGTCCGTCGGGCGGCGCCAGACTGACGCGCGGGGTGAGCCGCTGCGCGAGCGCGGCGAGACGTCTGAGCGCTGCAGGGGACTGCGATCCGGCCGACACCTGCACACCCAGCCACAGCTCGGCGGGCGCTGCCGCCGGCGAGGCAGGCCGAGGCGGCGCAACGCTCTGCAGCGGCGCTGCCGGCGAGGGGCGCCGGGGCGTCTCAGGCGTGAACAGGTCTGCGGTGGGCTGCGCCCTCATCCGATCTTCAACTCCGACAGTCCTTCCGGCCACTGCAGATCGATCGTCCCTCGTGCCCCGCCGCGGCTCTTCAGGAGCCTGACCCGCACCCCGCCGGCAAGCGGCTCGACGGCCATCCGCAGCATCGCCGGCGAGGCGTCCTGAGCGGCCCGGAACGGCCGGAACAACACCCCGAGCGTGCTGCCGCGCTGCGCGGCGAGCTGCAGGCGGCGGATCTGCCGGGG
>JAKAFQ010000626.1 GCA_021817875.1 Pseudomonadota bacterium | reverse complement strand
GGGTGTGCCGCGGGCGCAGGCGCAGGAGGTTGCGGCGCATCCGGCGCACGGTGCGGTGCGCCTGAGCATGGACCAGGCCGTGCGGCTGGTGGAGGCCCGCTTCAAGGCCCGGGTCGTGCGCGCCGACATCCGCAGGCAGGACGGACAGGTGATCTATGTCATGCGCCTGTTGGATCGGCAGGGCCGGGTGTTCACGGTGCAGGTGGATGCCACGAGCGGCCGGATTCGCTGAGCGCGGCGCGCGGGCACACTGAGAGGATCCCCATGCGGGTATTGGTGATCGAGGATGAGACGGCGTTGCGCGAGAGCCTGAAGGCGCAGCTCGCGGAGGCGGGATTCAGTGTCGATGCGGCGCAGGACGGGGTCGAGGGGCTGTTCGCCGCGCTCGAATACCCGATCGATGTGGCCATCATCGATCTCGGCCTGCCGAAGCTCACCGGGCTCGAGGTGATCGGCCGGCTGCGCTCCGCCGGCCGGACTTACCCCATCCTGATTCTGACCGCGCGCGACAACTGGCAGGACAAGGTCGAGGGCCTGCAGGCGGGCGCGGACGACTACGTCGCCAAGCCATTTCACTTCGAGGAGTTGCTCGCGCGGCTGCAGGCGCTGCTGCGCCGCGCCGGCGGCTGGGCGAGCCCGCAGCTCAAATGCGGCCCGGTGCGGCTCGATACCCGCGCGCAGACGGTGCGGGTGGGTGAGACGCCGGTCGAGCTCACCAGTTTCGAGTATCGCATCCTCGAGCACCTGATGCTGCGCGCCGGAGAGGTGGTCTCCAAGGCCGAGCTCACCGAGCGGCTCTACGATCAGGACTTCGAGCGCGACAGCAACGTGATCGAGGTGTTGGTGGGCAGGCTGCGGCGCAAGCTCGATCCGCAGGAGCAGCTCAAGCCGATCGAGACATTGCGCGGCCGCGGCTACCGCTTCTCGCTGTCGCGCGATCCGGCCGGCTGACCGGCCGGACGCCCCGGAGGAGAGCGCGTGCACTCGCTCAGCCAGCGCATTCTGCTGTCGGTCGCGGTGCCGCTCGCATTGTTCTTCGGCGTCATGATGCTGGTGCTCGACAGCGGGTTCCGCACGCTCACCAGGAACGGGCTGCACGAGATGCTCGATTCACAGATCATCACGCTGATCGCGGCGGCACAGCGCGAGCCCTCGGGCGGCTACGACGTGCCGCTTCGCGACCTCGATTCGCGCTTCGCCAGTCCACGATCCGGCCTGTACGCGCAGATCGCAACGGCCGCTCACGTGTGGCGCTCGCCCTCGACCGCCGGCGAACCGGTGAGCTTCGGTCCGTTGCTCGCCCAGGGCAAGCGGCGCTTCTCGTACGCGCTGGTGGGTCATCACCGCATCGAGATCGAGAGCCGCGGGGTGTCGTTCGAGGATGCTCCCACGGGCGGCCAGCCGGTGACCTTCAGCGTGGCGGTGAGCCTGACGCCTTACGAAGAGCAGCTGTGGGATTTCCGCCAGCGCATGCTGCTGTGGTTCACCGGTCTGATGCTGCTGCTGCTGGCCTCGCTCGCGGTGCTGTTGCGGGCGGTGCTCGCTCCGGTGCGGCGCCTCGAGCGCGAGATCCACGAAGTGGAAGAAGGCCGCGCCGAGGGCCTCGGCGGCGGTTATCCGCGCGAGCTCAAAGGCGTGGCGCGGCACCTGAATGCGCTGCTGGTCGCCGAGCGGAAACGGGTCGCCCGTTATCGCGATACGCTCGGCAACCTGGCGCACAGCCTGAAAACACCGCTGGCGGTGATGCGCTCGGCGCTGCACCCCGGCGCTGCCGGGTCAGGCGCCGCCGCTGCGGGCGAGGCCGTCGGCACGGAGATCGACCGCATGAGCGGCATCATCGAGCATCAGCTGAAGCGTGCCGCGGCCTCCGGAGGCGCCATCCTGGGTCAGGCGCCGGTGCCGGTGGCGCCGATGGCGGCCGAGCTGCGCCTGGCGCTGCTGAAGGTCTACGCACGCAAGGATCTGTCGCTCGAGCTCGCCGTCGCGCCCGACAGCCAGTTCGTCGGCGACCGGGGCGATCTGATGGAAATGCTCGGCAACCTGCTCGACAACGCCTGCAAATGGTGCCGGCAACGGGTCCGGCTGACGGTCGAGGTGGATGCGAACGCGGCCGCGCGGGACAACATGACCCTGGTGGTCGAAGACGATGGACCGGGCATTTCCGAGCAGGACCGCGCGCGCATCCTCGATCGCGGGGTGCGCACCGACGAGACGGTGCCCGGGCACGGCCTCGGACTTGCCATGGTGCGCGATACGGTGGAGCTCTACGGCGGCGCGCTCAGCGTCGAGAGCTCCTCGCTCGGGGGCGCAAAGTTCACCCTGCGGCTGCCCGGCCGCTGATCAGGGGCTGTCCGGCTCGGCGTGGCCGTGACGGCGGACCCGCGAGTGCGCGAACGCGGGGGTCTGCCGCGGCTCCTCCGCGAGGCGCCGCTGCAGGATCCGCAGGGCCGCCGCCGGCTCGTCCGCGAACTCGAACAGATCGAGGTCCTCCGGGGCGATCACGCCGTGGCGGCTGAGCGCCTCGAAGTTGAGGATCTCACGCCAGTAGTCCGGCCCGTAGAGGATCACCGGGATGTCGCGGGAGAGCTTGCGCGTCTGCGCCAGTGTCAGGATCTCGGTCAGCTCGTCGAGGGTGCCGAAGCCGCCGGGAAAGGCGACCAGCGCCCGCGCCAGGTGCGCGAACCACAGCTTGCGCATGAAGAAGTAGTGAAACTCGAACAGCAGCTCGGGCGAGATGTATGGGTTGGGATGCTGCTCGTGCGGCAGGCTGATGTTGAGCCCGATGGTCTTGCCGCCGGCCTCGTGCGCGCCGCGGTTGGCCGCCTCCATGATGCCGCCGCCGCCGCCGGAGCACACCACGTAGCGATGCGGCTGCTCGGGAAGCGATGCCGACCACAGCGTGATCAGCCGTGCCAGCTCCCGGGCGTCGTTGTAGTACCGTCCCAACGGGTCTTCGGGCTTCAGGCGCGCCGACCCGAAGAACACCACGGTCGCGTGCACGCCGGCGCGCCGGAAGCGATCCAGGGGCTCGAGATATTCGGCCAGGATGCGCAGCGGCCGCGCCGGGTCGCTTTCGAGGAACGCGGCCTGCTCGTACGCGAGCCGGGGACCGTCAGGGGAGCTCATGAGCCGTGCACCCG
>JAKAFQ010000625.1 GCA_021817875.1 Pseudomonadota bacterium | reverse complement strand
AGGCCGCGGCGGTGATGGTGCCGCCGTCGCGTCCCGCGACATTGGGGACGTCGGCGAAATTGCTCTTGAGCTGCTCGACGTACTCCTCGGTTAGCGGCAGTTGCCAGGCGCGATCGTCGGCGCGCACGCCGGCATCGATGAGCTCGCGGATCAACGCATCGTCGTTGCCGAGCACCCCGCTGTGATGGTGCCCGAGCGCGACGATGCACGCGCCGGTCAGAGTCGCGAGGTCCACGACCGCGGCGGGTTTGAAACGGCGCGCGTAGTGCAGCGCGTCGCACAGGATGAGCCGCCCTTCGGCGTCCGTGTTGAGGATCTCGACGCTCCGACCGGAGGCGCTCTTCACGATATCGCCGGGTTTGACCGCCCGGCCGTCCGGCATGTTCTCCACGGCCGCGACGATGCCCACCACGTTGAGCGGTGCCCGCAGCCGCCCCATCAGCGACAGCGCGGCGAGCACCGCAGCGGCGCCGCTCATGTCGTATTTCATCTCATCCATCTCCGCGGATGGCTTGATGGAGATGCCGCCGGAGTCGAAGGTCACCCCTTTGCCGACCAGCACCACCGGTGGCTGCCCCGGCTTGCCGCCCCGGTGCTCGAGCACCACCAGCCGTGGAGGCTCGGCGCTGCCGCGGGCGACCGCGAGCAGACAGCCCATTTTTTCGCGGCGGATCGCCGCCTCGTCGAGCACCCGTACGCGCAGCGAGCGGTGCGCCTTGGCCAGCAGGCGTGCCTGCTCGGCGAGGTACCTCGGGGTGCAGATGTTGCCCGGCAGGTTCGCCAGGTCCCGGTGCACCTTCGCCGCGTGGGCGATCGCCTCGCCGTGGGCCAGTCCGCGCGCCACCGCGGCGGCGGAGGCCTGGGACACCGGGCCGGCGAGCAACCGCTCGAGCGCGGCCGGTTTGGGCTTGCGGCCGGTCTTCAGATCGTTGATGCGGTACAGACTCGAGCCGGCGATCTCCGCCACCGCCCGGCCGTAGTAATAGTCCTCGAGCTGAGCGGTGTCCGGGCGCTGCAGCGCGACCGCGGCGCTGGTCACGCCCGTCTTGGCGAGTGCCGTCACGGCCGCGGCCCACGCCTTGCGCCAGGGCTTGCGTCCGAAGTCCTTGCGGCTGCCGAGGCCGGTGAGCAGCACCCTCGAGGCACGCAGACCCGCAAGGTCGCCCACGAGCAGCGTCTCGGCCGGGCGCGCAGAGAAATCTCCGCGGGAGACCAGCTTCTTCAGCCGTCCGCCCACGGCCTCATCGACGGCGCGCGCCTGCTCGGTCAGCTCTTTGTCCTCGAACACGCCTACGACCAGGCAGTCCACGGCCAGCGTGGCAATCGCCTTGCTCCAGGTTTCGAACCGCATTGCGAACCTCTCCTGTGATCCGGCTTCGGGCCGGAGGACCACTTCCGGGGCGTCGGGCGCGGCCATTGAGCTGCGCCGTCCGCTGCTTTATCTTGACGGGCGCCTCGCACTGCTGATGTGGATGGCCGCAGCTGCTCCGGGTGGGACGGCGCGGCATCGGCGTGCGCATCCTGCCAGTGTAACTCAAGCCGGCGTGCGGGCGGCTGTCAAAGGCTCGTTGCAGTGAGAGTGGGGAAAATTCTCGGACGCTATGTGCTGCGCGAGGTCATTACGGCCTGGCTGCTGATGATGGGCGTGCTGCTCGTCATCCTGATGGCCTACGAGGTCTCCGCGGTGCTCGAGCGCGCCGCGGCCAGTCAGTTTCCTCCGGGGGTGATCCTGCAGCTGATCTACCTCGGCATGTTCCAGTACGTGAGCCTGGTGGCGCCGATGGGCCTGTTGCTCGGCATCGTGTGGGCCTTCGGCAGGCTCTACCACGACAGCGAGATGGCCGCGGCGCTCGCCTGCGGGGTCCGGCCGGCCACTTTCTACCGGCCGGTGATCCTGCTCGGGTTGCTGGTGGCGGCCGCTCTGGCGGCGGTCACCCTGGTGCTGGCGCCCTCGGCCACCGACCAGGCGCTCACCCTGCGTGATCAGGCCATCCGGGCCGGTCAGTTCGCGCCGCTGCGGGCCGGACAGTTCCGCGCCTTTGGCGGCGGCAACGCGGTGGTCTACGCCGAGAACGTGCGGCCGGACGGCACACTCGGCGATGTGTTCGTCGAGCGCACCCAGGGTCCGGTGGTGCAGGTGGCGCTCGCGAGGAAGGCCCGGCACACGGTCTCGCCGGATGGCACGACGCAGACGATCGAGCTGTATCACGGAGAGCGTTTCGAGGGGGTGCCGGGCAGCCCCGAGTTTCGCATCATGCGCTTTGCCGAGCACACCGTGCCGATCCGCATGCCGGCGGCACCCAGCGTGGTGACGGATCTCGACGCGCAGCCGACCGCGGCGCTGTTCGCCTCGTCCGACCCGAGGCGCCAGGCGAAGCTTCAATGGCGGATGGGGCTGCCGCTGATGTGCTTCATCCTGACCGTGGTGGCGTTGCCGCTGTCGCGGCTCGAGCCCCGTCAGGGCCGGTATGCGCGCATCTGGCTGGCGGTCGCGGTGTACTTCATCTACCTGAATCTGCTCTCGGCGGGCGAGACGTGGATCGCCAGGGGAACGATCCCGGTGGCGATCGGGCTGTGGTGGACGCACATCGCGGTGGTGCTGCTCGCCGTGGCCCTCACCCTGGGTCCGGCCGCGGTGCAGCGGCTGCGTCACCGGCCGGCGCGGACATGAGCATCCTCGATCGCTACATCGTCCGGGCGATTCTCGAGGCGGTGCTGCTGGTGATGAGCGTGCTGCTCGTGCTGAGCGGGCTGTTCCTGTTCATCAGCCAGCAGCGGGACATCGGCATCGGTCACTACACGATGGTGGACGCGCTGTGGTTCACCGCGCTCAATCTGCCGCAGACCGCCTATCAGCTGCTGCCGATCACCGCGCTGATCGGTTCACTCATCGGGCTGGGCGCCCTGGCGCGCGGCAGCGAGATCACGGTGATCCGCGCCACCGGCGTGTCGGTGGCGCGCCTCGCCGGCGCGGCGCTGATCGCCGCCGGGCTGTTGATGGGGATCGAGGCGGTGATCGGGGAGTTCGTGGCGCCGCAGCTGCAGGAGGCGGCCAACCAGCAGCGCGTCTTCACTCAGTACGACACCATCAGCTTCGGCGGCGGCACCGGTGCCTGGGTCCGCGACGGGAATCTGATCCTGA
>JAKAFQ010000053.1 GCA_021817875.1 Pseudomonadota bacterium | reverse complement strand
CCGATCTGAGAACCTCAAGGGGGTGAATACCACCCAGATTGACACGACGCGCATCGAGTTTCTCTGGAAGCCGGTAAAAAATCTGACCATCGAGCCGATCGCGATGTACCAGATGGTCAAGCAGGGAGCCCCTCCGGCAGTCGACGTGAACGGTAATCCGACCCACCCCACGACCCCGGCGGTCCTGGCGCATTGGGAGGTCTACGACGCGCCTGAGCCGCAGACCGATAGCCTGAGCTTTGCCAGTCTGGACATGGTGTATCAGTTCCCCAGCTTTTCCGTGACATCGGCAAGCGGGTTCTGGCACCGGAACTTTCTCGACATGCAGGACGACACGGAACAGGTGGATTCCGCGGTCGGTATCCCGGTGTACTCGCCGGCCGCGGGCGGGGTGGGCCCCAACTATTCCGTCAACGGTCCGGGGATGCTCGAGCAGGATTATTCACGGCAGATTTCCGAGGAGTTTCGTCTCACTTCGACCGCTCCGGGACCCGTCCAATGGGTCGTCGGTTATTTCTATCAGGACGAGTTCTCCGGAATCAGTACCTCGGTGATGGCGCCGCAGGCCACCTCGACACTGGGCGGCACGGCCCTTTCCATCAATTCCGTGCCGGAGCACCTGCTGCAAAACGCAGTGTACGGACATCTGTCCTGGCGGCTTTCGCCGCATTTCGCGGTGGCGGCCGGATTCCGTCACTATCATTACAGCATGGGGGAAACCTCCACGGAATACGGATTGTTTACGCCGCTGGGTACCGAGGGCTTCAACGTGCCGTACAACGCGGCGAACTCGATCGCTGCCAGTGGCACGGTTCCAAGTGTCACCCTGACGTATAACATCGATCCGAACCACATGATTTATGCGCGGATAGACGAGGGATTCCGCCTCGGCGGGATCAGTACGCTCACCGGTCCTATTCCGGTGGTGGCTGCCAGCAATACCAATCCGTTGTATGCGTCCGATGTGGCAAACGAATGCGGGCTGCAGGCAAAGATACTGCTCGCGACCACCTGTAATCCAAACATACTGCTCGCCGCGCCGACGACCTTCGGCTCCGATTCCCTGTGGAGTTACGAACTCGGCGAAAAGTCGTCATTCTTCCACCACCGACTGCTCGTCAACGTCGATGGCTATCTGGAGGACTGGTATCATCCGCAGGTCCCGACCAATCTCGCGGGATACGGTTTGACGGTCAACGGTGGCGACGCCCGCATCAAAGGCATGGAGGCCCAGCTGGAGGGCCTGCTGCCGGGGGGCTTCGAGCTGTCGCTCAACGGCAGCTACACCGACGCCAAGTTCATCGCGAGCAGCGCGATTTCCGGATTCCCGTCCGGCACCCAGATTCCGGATACGCCGAAGGTATCGGGGTCCGCGGTCCTGGGGTGGAAGCGCTATCTGGGTAGTGGCCTGGCGCTGTTCGGTTCCGTGGAGGAAGACTACACGGGCTCCAGGACCGATCTGCCCTTCGGCGTGACTGCCACGCTGCAGACCATGAATCAGCTGCTCGTGCATATGCCGGCCTACAGCATTGCGAATCTGCGTTTCGGGATCAGGGGAGAGCGACACGGCGGCGACCGCTGGTCGGCGGCGCTGTTCGTGAATAATTTTACCAACAACATCGTGCTGCTGGACCCGCAACCGCAGATTTCCCTGCAAACCGGGGCGTTCGAACGCTTTACGATCAGCCAGCCTCTCACTGCCGGCATCGATGTCAGCTATCAGATCCGCTGACCGCCGGCAATAGTGCGATTACGCGCCGGCGGGCGGTGGCGGATGATCGGGGGCACGAACCGACGGTGGCGCGTGCGGGGCGATGGCTCGGCCGCGGCGGGCGGGCGATGACGCCGATCCGCATCTGGTACCAGAGTTACGTGGATGACGCGCATGGCGGGGCTTACTGGGAGCGCCTGCGCGGCTACCTGCGACGGATCGCCGATGCCGGAACGCTCATCGACGTTTACGGCATAACACCTCACGACTCGTACGCGCATCCCATCGTGGAGTTTCGCTGCGCGCGCGAGGTGATATGCAACGCGGTCACCGCCCAGGAGAGGGGTTACGACGCGTTCGTCATCGGACATTTCCAGGATGCTGGCTTGTACGAGGCGCGTTCGGTGGTGGATATCCCGGTGCTCGCGCTTGGAGAGGCGTCGATGCTCTACGGCTGCACTCTCGGGCAGCACATCGGCATTGTCACGACGAATCGACGCTATCACGCCTGGTTCGGACACCAGATTCGAAAATATGGCCTCGAACAGCGGGTGAACGGCGTGCACGCGATGTGTTTCGAATCCGGACAGTTTCTGCGCGCTTACGAGCGCGCGGATCTCGAGGAGGAGGTCGTCAGACAGTTTGCCGCCCAGGCGGAGCCGCTGGTGGCCCAGGGAGTGGATGTGATTCTCCCGGGTGGGGGTATTCCGATGCTCCTGTTCTCGTCCATCAGCGGCCACTGCGTGGCTGGTGCGCCGGTGGTCAACGGTATTGCGGTAGTGGTCAAGCTTGCCGAGTCGGCCGTCAAGCTGCGGCGGCTGTCGGGACTGGAAGTAAGCCGCGCGGCAGATTACGTGAAGCCGCCGTTGGAGATCATCGAGGAGTTCCGGACGCACCCCAGGGGACTTTGAGCCGGTCCCGCCCCCGCGGGCCGACCGGGCGCAGCTGTGGCTTCGGTCGGTCGCGATGCCGGGCCGCACCGTGCGGGTCGAGAGTGCCACGAACGCCCAGTGGTTGACATCTAAAGGAAGTGCCCCTAGGATCGAGGCACGACTTTATGGGACGGTACCGCGACAATCCGCAGGCGATTCGGGCGCTGGTCCGGCCGGACAGCGTGCATCGCGACCTGTACGTCGATGCGGAACTGTTCGAGCTCGAAATGGAGCACCTCTGGCGCAACACCTGGGTATATGTCGGGCATGACAGTCAGGTGCCGGGCGCCGGCGACTATTTCACGACGCAGATCGGGCGCGAGCCGGTCATCATGCTGCGCGGCAGCGACGGCACGGTGCGGGTGCTGGCGAACCGCTGTGCGCACAAGGGCGCGAAGCTGGTCAGCGCGCCGCAGGGCCGGTGTGCGGGTGGCGCGCTGCGCTGTCCGTATCACGGCTGGACATACAGACTGGACGGGACGCTGCGGACGGTTCCCCTGAAGGCTGGCTACGAGGCGACGGGATTCGAGGGCTGCGAGGCAGCGCGTGGTCTGCGGTCGCTGGCCTGCGTCAACTACCGCGGTTTCGTGTTCGCGCGCAGCGCGGCGCAGGGCGCGGATTTCGAGGAGTTTTTCGGCGAATCGCTGAGCTCGATCGACAACATGGTGGATCGCGCGCCCGCCGGGCGCCTGGAAGTGGCAGGCGGAGCGCTGCGCTATGTGCACGACTGCAACTGGAAGATGTTCGTCGAGAACCTGAACGACGCGATGCATCCGATGGTGGCGCACGAGTCCTCGGCCGGAACGGCCAAGCGTCTCTGGGAGCGGGCGCCGGCCGGCACGCCGGTTCCGATGGTGATCGAACAGTTCACGCCATTCGTCAATGGTTACGAGTTCTTCGAGAAGATGGGCGTGAAGGTGTACGAGAACGGCCACAGCTATACCGGCGTGAACTTCTCGATTCATTCCAAGTATTCCAGCGTCGGGGAATACGAGCGGCTCATGGTCGAGACGTACGGGGAGGAACGGGCGGGGCGCATTCTGGGCGAGGCGCGCCATAACACGGTTTACTACCCGAGTCTGACGATCAAGGGGGCGATTCAGGCGATCCGCGTCGCCCGGCCGCTCGCCGTCGACAAGACGCTGATCGAAAGCTGGACGTTCCGCCTGGTCGGCGCGCCCGAGGAGATGCTCGCCCGCACGGCCACCTATTCGCGGCTGATCAACGCCCCGACGTCGGTGGTCGGGCATGACGATCTGCACTGCTACCGCTCGATCCAGCAGGGCCTCGCTGCGCAGGGAAACGACTGGGTGAGTCTGCATCGCAACTACTCGGCCGCCGAAGCGGCAGGTGTTGCCGGAACCTACGGTGCGACCAATGAGGTGTCCATGCGAGGACAGTTCCGTGCCTGGGCGCACTACATGACACTCGGGATGGGGGAGGGCTGACGGGTGCCCACCACCCTCAGCCGCCCCTCGGATGCGGCGCTCGCGGCCTTCGTGTACCGGGAAGCGCGGCTGATCGATGAAAAGCGCTTCGACGAGTGGTATGCGCTGTTCACGGAGGATGCCCGGTACTGGATGCCGCTGACCCGGGGCCAGCCAGAGGGGGAGATGCACACGTCGCTGTTCTACGAGGACAGACTGCTGCTCAAGGTGCGCATCGAGCGGCTGCGCAGCCCGAACGCCTTCTCCCAGCAGCCGCCGAGCTTCTGTCAGCACATACTGCAGCAGCCGGCGGTGGAAGAGGCGGATGCCGCTGCCGGACGATTCGTGGTGCGTACGCCGTTCCTTTACGCGGAATCGCAGCTCGATCGCCAGCAGTTCCTCGCTGGCGTGGCGTGGCATCACCTCGTCAGTGCCGATGGCGAGCTGCGCATCCGCCTGAAGAAGATCGAGCTTCTGAACTGCGACGCCGCGCTGCCTTCCATTCAGCTGTTCCTGTAGACGATGAGTCATCTTCCGCCGCGCGTTTCCGGGACGGTATACGAGGCGTTTCGCCGCACAGCGGAACAGTACGCAGAGAGGGAATTTCTGTGTGTGCTGCCGCAGACGGCGGCGCGTTACGCGGTGGAAGCGCGCAGCTGGTCGTACCGCCAGACGGCCGAGGAGGTGGACGGGCTGATCCGACGTTACCGGGAGGCCGGTTACGGACACGGTCATCGCGCGGGTCTGATGCTGGAGAACCGACCGGCGTTCTTTTTCCACTGGCTGGCGCTCAATGCCCTGGGCACATCGGTCGTGCCGATCAGCGCCGAATGGCGCAGCGCGGAGCTCGAGTATCTGGTGGGACACTCTGAGATCTGCGCGGCGGTGGTGCCCGAAGCTCGCGAGCCGGAGCTGATTCGTGCGGCTCGGGCGGCCGGCCGGCCGCTGGCGGTGAGCACCGAAACCCTGGCGGAACTGCCGCGGGCGGCGTTCGCCGCGCCCACTGTGACCCGGCCGGATGTCAGCAGCGAATGCGCGCTTCTCTATACGTCGGGCACCACGGGTCGGCCGAAGGGATGCGTGCTGCCAAACGAGTATTTTCTCTGGGCGGGGTCCTGGTACGCCGGGCTCGATGGGCTGTGCGCGATCCGCCCGGGCCGTGAGCGGCTGATCACACCGCTGCCGCTGGGCCACATGAACGCCATGGCCTTCTCGAGCATGGCGATGCTGCTGAGCGGAGGGTGTCTCATCCAGCTCGATCGCTTTCACCCGAGCACGTGGTGGCAGTGCGTGACCGACTCGGGAGCGACAATCGTTCACTATCTCGGTGTGATGCCGCCGATGTTGCTCGGGACACCGGCATCGGGGCGCGACCGCGATCATGCGGTCCGATTCGGGTTTGGCGCCGGCGTCAGTCCGCGGCTGCATGCGAGCTTCGAGGGCCGCTTCGGCTTTCCCCTGATCGAGGCGTGGGCGATGACCGAGACCGGAGCGGGTGCCGTCATCATCGCCAATCGTGAGCCGCGCAAGGTGGGCAGCGCCTGTTTCGGCAGGGCTGACGAGCAGATCGAATATCGTGTCGTCGACGAAACAGACCGCGACGTCGCAACGGGGCAGGCGGGCGAGCTGCTGGTGAGGCACGCCGGAGATGCGCCGCGCTTCGGATTTTTTCGCGAGTATCTGAAGGAACCCGAGGCCACCGAGGCGGCCTGGGCGGGTGGCTTTTTCCACACGGGGGATGTCGTACGAGTCGATGAGGACGGCGATTTGCACTTCGTCGATCGCAAGAAGAACGTCATCCGACGCAGCGGTGAGAACATCTCCGCGGTGGAAGTGGAGAGCGTGCTGCTGCAGCATCCGGCGGTCGCCGCCGCCGGTGTCACCGCCGTGCCCGATGAAGTGCGGGGAGACGAGGTGATCGCATGCGTCGTGCCCCGGGAGCGACTCGAGGACGGCGACAGGGCGGCGCTCGCGCGGGAACTGGTGCAGTTCTGCCTGGGGAGGCTGGCGTACTTCAAGGCGCCGGGCTACGTCGGTTTCTGCGATGGATTGCCGCTCACGGCGACGGCAAAGATTCAGCGGGCGCGGCTCAAGGAGCTCGGCCAGGGCTTGTTACAAACCTCGGCCTGTTTCGACCTGCGTCAGCTCAAGAAGCGGACCGTGACGTGACAGTCCGGCAGCGAGCGGGGTACGGCAATGCCGTCGTGACCGTACCGGTCACGATCCCCTATGTGCGCTATTCGATTCGCGGTGCGCACTGGTTCGTCGCCCGCGCGCTGCGCGCGCTGCTCGAGGGCAGCGGACTCGATAAGACGGATCTCGAGGGGCTGTGTCTTTCGAGCTTCACGCTGGCGCCGGACACCGCGGTCGGTCTGACGCAACACCTGGGACTGTCGCTCAGGTGGCTCGATCACATCCCGATGGGCGGTGCAGCGGGGATCGTCGCGTTGCGCCGCGCGCTGCGCGCCGTCGAGTCGGGCGATGCGTCGGTGGTGGCCTGCGTGGCGGCAGACACGAATCAGGTCGATACATTCCGCGCCACTCTCGGCAGCTTCAGTCAGTTCGCGCGTGATGCCGTGTATCCCTATGGTTCCGGGGGGCCGAACGCGAGCTTCGCATTCCTGACCGAGTATTATATGCGCGCATTCGGAGCGCGCCGGGAAGACTTCGGCAGGCTGTGCATCGCGCAGCGGCAGAACGCGCTCAGGTATGCGCACGCGCTGTTCAAAAAGCCCTTGACCATGGATGAGTATCTCAATGCGAGGCTGGTTGCCGAACCGCTGCGGCTCTTCGACTGTGTGATGCCTTGCGCGGGCGCCGAAGCATTTCTGGTGATGAGCCGGGCCCGTGCACAGGACCTCGGCTTGAGCTGCGTCTCGGTGCTCGGTACCCTGGAACGGCATAATTCATTTCCCGAGGATCCGATCCAGACACGCGGCGGCTGGGTGCTTGACCGCGAGGAGCTGTTCGCGCAGGCGGCGGTCACTCACCGCGACATCGACTTTCTGCAGACCTACGATGATTATCCGGTGATCAGCGCGATGCAGATCGAGGATCTCGGGTTCTGCGCCAAGGGAGAGGCGCCGCAGTTCATCCGCGACCATAGTCTGACGATCGACGGAAGCTTTCCGGTCAACACTTCGGGCGGCCAGCTCTCGGTCGGGCAGGCGGGGGCGGCCGGCGGCTGTCTCGGCATGACGGAGGCGATCCGCCAGTTGACCGGTACGGCGCAGGGCACGGCGGTGCCGGACGCGCGCATCGGGCTCGTGAGCGGCTTCGGAATGATCAACTACGATCGCGGACTGTGCTGCGGCGCGGCGATCCTGGCGGGGCCGAAGGCATGAGCGAGACGCCCGGGCGGCGCAAGCGCAAGAACCCCGTCGTACGCACGCGCGTGCCCCTGCTGCCTCCTGCCGGGCGCAGCCGGGTCGCGCTGGCGCTGACCGCGGCCGCAGCACTTGGCCGGTTCGAGCTGCAGGTCTGCAACGAATGCGGAGCGGTCCAGTACCCGCCGCGCGAAGCCTGTCATCGCTGTCTCAGCCTCGAGCTCAGATGGCGGGCGCAATCGGGCGAGGGCGAGCTGATCTCCGAGACCGTGCTGCATCACAGCCACGACGTCTATTTCCGGGACCGCGTGCCGTGGCGCCTGGGAATGGTGCGCCTGGATTGCGGTCCGACAGTGGTGGCGCATCTGCACAGCGGCGTACCGGCAGCCCCGTTCCGGGTGCGGCTCGTGGCACGGCTCGACAAGGCGGGACAGGCGGCGCTGATCGCGGTTCCCGATGCGCACACCATCAGCGAAAGGGCGGCGGAGATGGCCGAAGACGCTCAACTGCGGGAAATGACCTGCGATCCGAGAGGCCGGAAAATCCTGGTGACCGACGGCAAGACTGCGCTCGGTCAGGCTCTGGCGAGGGCCTTCGTGTCAGCGGGGGCTGAGATCGTGTGGCTGGGCTGCGCCGAGCCCTGGAAACGATCCCCGGGGCTCGAGGAACTGAAGCGGCTCGCTCCGGTGACGGTCGTGCCTCTCGATGTGACCGGCTCGGACTCCCTGCGCAGCCTCGGCGGGGAGCTCGGTGCCAAGGTCGACATTCTGGTCAACAACGCGGAGGTTCACCGGCCGTATGGCATCGCCGCGCGCTACGGAGTGGAGGCGGCCAGATCGGAGATGGACGTGAACTACTTCGGATTGCTGCGGCTCGCGCAGGAGTTCGGCCCGGTGATGCGCTCGCGCGCCGCGGACGGATCCGCGAGCGCTGTGGCCTGGGTGAATGTCCTGTCGGTGTACGCATTGGCGAACTTCCCCGCGCACGGCACGTACTCCGCCTCGAAGGCGGCGGCTCATTCGCTGGCTCAGTGCCTGCGGGCGGAGATGCAGCCGGCGGGGATACGCGTGATGAACGTCTTCCCGGGGCCGGTCGATGACGAATGGAATCAGGAGTTGCCGCCGCCGAAACTGACGGCACAGGCGCTCGCAACGGCCATCGTCAAGGGACTGCAGACCGGGGTCGAGGATCTCTTTCCGGGAGATGTAGCGCAGGAGTGGCTCGCGCGTTGGCGCGAGAACCCTAAAGTGCTCGAGCGAGAGCTCGCGATGAGTCGCTGAGCGCGGGAGAACCGGCATGAATGAGCGTTTCGCGTTGGTGACGGGCGCGAGCTCCGGAATCGGCGCCGCGACCGGCAGAGCATTTGTGGACGCCGGCTATGACGTCGTGTGTCTCTCCCGGGGACGTTTCGAATCCAATTCGCCGCGCGTGCACAACGTCGAGGTCGATCTGTGCGATGCTGCGGCGACGCGTCAGGCGGCGCTCGAAGTTGCGCGGCGATTCCCGATCGGCACGGTCGTGCACAATGCCGGAGCGATTCGCGAGAAGCCGCTGGAAGAGGTGACGCTCGATGATCTCGAAGCGCTCACCCGGCTGCATGTCGCGGCGGCGATTTCACTGGTTCAGGCGACGCTGCCGGGCATGAAGCAGCGGAAATTCGGCCGTATCGTGCTGGTCTCGACCCGGGCGGTGCTCGGGCTCGCGAAGCGGACCGTGTATTCGGCCACCAAGGCGGGCCTTCTCGGGCTGACGAGGACATGGGCGCTCGAACTCGGGGAACACGGGATCACGGTCAATGCGGTAGCGCCCGGGCCGATCGAGGCGACGCGCATGTTCCATGAGGTCATTCCCGAAGACAGTCCCAAGCTGCCGCGGATCACCGAGTCGATCCCGGTGAAGCGGCTCGGTCGTCCCGAGGACGTCGCGCGCGCCATCCTGTTCTTTGCGGCACCGGAGGCCGGCTTCATCACCGGACAGACCCTGTTCGTCTGCGGCGGCACGTCCGTCGGCAGCATTGTCTATTAGAGAGCCCCTCATGACCACCGCCACCCTCGCCCAGCTCGTCGCGGACCTGGCCTCAGGCGCCGTCCGGATCATCGATCTGACGCAGACGCTCTCGCCCGACACGCCGCCGATCGTGCTGCCGCCGGAAGCCGGCCAGTGCTGGCCCTTCCGTCTGGAGCCGATCTCGCGCTACGACGAGCGCGGACCGGCCTGGTACTGGAATAACTTCTCGTGCGGCGAGCACACGGGCACGCATTTCGATGCGCCGATCCACTGGATATCGGGGCGGGATCTGCCGAATAACGCGACCGACACGGTTCCCGTGGAGCATCTGATCGGGCCGGCCTGCGTCATCGACTGCTCGAGGGAAGCGGCGGCGAATGCCGACTTCCTGCTGACGGTCGATTTTCTCGAGCGGTGGGAGCGCGAGCACGGACGGATTCCGCCGCGCTCATGGCTGCTGATGCGCTCGGACTGGTCGAAGCGGGCCGATCCGGTCGCCTACCAGAACTTCGATGAGGAGGGCCAGCATACGCCCGGACCGGATGCCGAGCTGGTGCGATTCCTGATCGAGGAGCGGGACGTCATCGGTTTCGGCACCGAATCGATCGGCACCGATGCGGGTCAGGCGGCGCACCTGAGACCGCCGTATCCCTGTCACTATTACATGCATGGCAGCGGACGCTACGGTCTGCAGTGCCTGACCAATCTCGACCTCTTGCCGCCCGTCGGATCCGTGATCTTCTGTCCGCCACTGAAGATCCGCAACGGCTCGGGCAGCCCCCTGCGGGTGCTGGCATTGATCCCCGGCCCCGCGTGAGTGTCGGTACGCGTCGCACGGGAGGAGCGCCTCAGGGGCGCCGAGGTGGAATGCCTCGCCTGGAGCTGCAGACGGGATCTGGTAAAAACAATATAAAAAACAATATAGTAAATGGCTTTTCAATCCCGTCCGACCTCGCCGCTGCTTTTTGAAGCGCCTCCGATACGTGCGGGTCTTTCGGGCGCCACCCATGGAACGATTGTCCGGCATGTCCGGCACGTGTAAGCTTGCGCGCCCTCCGTCCGGGAGGCGCGGCGGTCTGGGTCCGCCGCCTGCCGCAACTGCATCCGGCTGCGTCCCCGTCGTCTAGAGGCCCAGGACATCGCCCTTTCACGGCGGTAACACGGGTTCGAATCCCGTCGGGGACGCCAATGGACAGCTTGGCTTGGGGATCATGGGTCGGCTGCCGTGACCGTGAGTGTCGAGGATTCGAACCCGTAGGGTTCGACAAATTTGCCGGGAGCAAATTTGGACGGCCGAAGGCCGGCCGCGAAGCGGCGAGTCCCACGAAGGGACGAGCAACCCCGTCGGGGACGCCAATGGACAGCTTGGCTTGGGGATCATGGGTCGGCTGCCATGACCGTGAGTGTCGAGGATTCGAACCCGTAGGGTTCGACAAATTTGCCGGGAGCAAATTTGGACGGCCGAAGGCCGGCCGCGAAGCGGCGAGTCCCACGAAGGGACGAGCAACCCCGTCGGGGACGCCCGTCGGTCACCACCGCGCCTTCGGCCGCGGGGCGCGGGGCGAGGGTCCCAGCAACCGCCGGTACGCCGCGATCCAGTTCGTGGCGATCTGCCGCCGGGCGCTGGCGAGCGTCAGCCTGCCGCGGCAGACCAGGTGATTGAGCCGGTTCTCCAGCCGGTCCTTCGCATGGCTGCCCCAGCCGTCGACGACGGAGTGCGGCTCAGGCCAGAGGTTCCGTGGCGATCCGGGGGAACCGCCGAGCTCGAGCGGAATGAGGTGATCCTCCTCGTAGTCACGCAGCCAGCGATCGGCGTAGCCATACTGGCGAATCTGACGGCGCTTGAGCCTTTCCGTGTACCACTCGGGCGGCCGCACCGTCCGCGTCCAGCCGCGCACGCAGATGGTCTGCCCGATGTCCGCCTGTGTCACCGCAGGATTGAGCGCGCCCGGGGTGAGGGCGGGGTCAGGCAGTGCCTCGCTCAGCGGAAACACGGCGTAGCGACCGCACGCCAGGGTGAGCGCCGGCAGGACCAGAGCGGTGAACAGGACTGGGAGTGAGCGGCACGGCTTCATGGGGCACCGCAGGCAGTGTAAAGCACTCGCCGGCTCCTTCGGGGCCGCCGCCAGCCGACTGGCCCGGGTATGATCGGGGTGTTCCGCTCATCGACCGGCCTGGGGAGCGCCGTCTTGCACACCAAATGGAAGACCATGATTGCATTCGCGATCATCTACTTCGTCTGGGGCTCGACGTATTTCGCGATTCGCGTCGGAGTCTCGCAGATGCCGCCGCTGCTGATGGCGGCGATCCGCTTCACGGTGGCAGGCCTGGCGCTGTCGGTGTGGGCCCTGGCGCGCGGTGTGCGGCTGCCGAATCGTCGGCAGTGGGCCTCGATCACCCTGCTCGCGTTCCTCATCTTTGTGATGGATTACGGGATCCTGTTCTGGGCCGAGCAGCGTGTCCCCTCGGGCGTGACGGCCGTCATTCTGGCAACCATCCCGGCCTTCATGGCGCTCGCGGAAATCCTCTGGCTGCGGACCCAGCGCCTGACGCTGCGCCTCGGTATGGCGCTGCTGATCGGGTTGGCGGGCGTCGTGGTGCTGATCGATCCCTTCATGGGCGTGGGCGGCGCGCCGGTATATTTCCTTGGCGCGATCGGATTGGTTGCGGCCGCCCTCAGCTGGTCCGGCGCATCGGTCCTGACGCGCCTGCTGCCTCTGCCGTCTTCCAAGGTGATGAGCGCCGGGACGCAGATGCTCTCGGGCGGGTTGTTCCTCGGGCTTGCCGCCTGGATCTTCGGCGAGGCGGGCCGCTTCCAGCCGGCGGCGGTGTCCGGCGGCGCCTGGTTCGCCCTGCTGTATCTGATCGTCGCCGGGTCCATCGTTGGTTTTACCGCCTATACGTGGCTGATCCACCACGAGTCCCCCACGAAGGTGGGCACGTACGCGTACGTCAACCCGGTCGTCGCGGTGGTGATCGGCTATTTTCTGGGCGGTGAAGCGTTGGATCGGCGAACCGTGCTCGGCACGCTGTTCGTCGTCGTCAGTGTGCTCATCATCACGAGCGGCAGGACGACGCAGGCGCAGACCCGTGCACAGGCGCTGCCGCAACTCAACGCCGAGCGGCCGTAGACTCGCTGCGGGCCGGCAGGGCAGCCGGCGGGGACAGCCCTGAGAGGCGCGAGGGGAGGTGCGCGCTCGGGCACGCCATGTCGTGCCTCGCCGGCCCCGCTTCCGCTAATATTCCCGGGAGGCACACTGGGCCGCAGCACCGAGGCGAACGCATTCCCATGAAAATCCTGTTGACCGGCGCGGCCGGTTTCATTGGCTTCCACACGGCCGGCAGGCTGCTCGCCCGCGGCCACGAAGTGGTCGGACTCGACAATCTGAACGACTATTATGACGTCACCCTGAAGCAGGCCCGCCTGGAGCAGCTCTCCGGCCGGGACGGCTTTCGCTTCGTGCGGCTCGACCTCGCCGACGAGGCGGCCATGGCGGAGCTGTTCGCACGGGAGAAGTTCCAGCGGGTGATCCACCTTGCCGCGCAGGCGGGCGTACGGCACTCGCTCAAGGACCCGCACAGCTATGTGCGCAGCAACGTCACCGGCACGCTCACGGTTCTCGAAGGGTGCCGGTACCACGGCGTCGAACATCTGGTCTACGCTTCGACCAGCTCGGTCTACGGTGCGAACACCGACATGCCGTTTTCCCCGCACCGGGTCGCAGGCCATCCGCTCTCGATCTACGCGGCCACCAA
>JAKAFQ010000624.1 GCA_021817875.1 Pseudomonadota bacterium | reverse complement strand
GCGCGCAGGCCCTGGTCAAGACACTCGCGGAGGCAGTGATCAATGGCGGCCTCGAGAAGAACTGCGAGATGAGCCAACCGGTGCTGTTCGGTCGGCGGGAGGCGGATTACCTGGTCGGCCTCATACGACAAGCCAATGAAGACGCGGCAGACACCGCGTCCGCGGTCAAGGCATTGTCCGAGTGCCTGAAGTCTGCCGAGGAACGGAAGAATCTGACCGCGATGAGCAAATCGGCCGCTGGGCTCACTGCGGCGCTGTTCGGGCGTTTCGTCACGTCGGATCTTCTCGCCCGAGTCGATGCGCCAGTGCACGTGGCCCACGCGTTCACGGTGCATGGGGCCAGTTCCGAAATGGACTACTTCACCGTGGTCGATGACCTCAACCGCGACGACGAGACGGGTGCCGCGCACGCCAATCAAGCGGAACTCGGCGCCGGCGTGTACTACGGCTACGTGGCGGTGGACGTGCCCCTTCTGGTATCCAACCTCACCGGTGCCGATGCGCGACATTGGCAGACCCAGGACGCGGCGACACCGCGCCAGGTGCTCTCGGAGCTTGTACATGCGATCGCGAGCCGAAGCCCGGGAGCCAAGCTCGGCTCGACCGCCCCGTACAGCCGGGCTGAGACGGTGCTGCTTGAAGTCGGTGCCCAGCAGCCGCGTACTCTGGCCAACGCCTTCCTCGAGGCGGTTCCGGCGAAGGGGCAACTCGTGCAGGAGGCGACGCGTCGCATGGGGGACTACCTCCAGCGGGTCGACGGTATGTACGGTGCCACCGCCGCCGTGCGCGCGCTTGCAACCATTCACGACAGCCCCCCGTTTGCGCCGCTGACCCCCCAGCCGCTCGACGCGGCGCTCGCCACCGCGCTCGACGCCGTGTGGGGCCGGGCGTGATGGACTGCCTCGTGCTGCGGCTTGATGCGCCGCTGATGAGCTTCGGCGGGGTGCTCATCGATCAGATCAACCCCACAGATCGATTCCCCGGGAAGTCCCTGGTCACCGGCTTGCTCGGCAACGCTTTGGGCTGGGACCACCGCGACCGCCATCAGCTCGAGGCGCTACAAGGGCGGCTGCGGGTGGCAGCCCGTTGGGACGCCGAACCGACCCACCTCATCGATTACCACACCGTCGATCTCGGGCAGGACTTCCTGCGCGACACCGGCTGGACCACGCGCGGCTACCGGGAGGATCGCAAGGGCGCCTCGAACACGGCGACCCATCAACGCTATCGCCACTTTTGGGCCAACGGCTGCGCCACTGTCGCCCTCGGGCTCTGCGGTGATGAGGCACCCACGCTGAAGCAGCTGGAATCTGCATTGCGCGCCCCGGCACGGCCGCTATTCATCGGGCGAAAGACCTGTCTGCCCTCGGCGCCGCTTGTGTTGGGCTTGCGGCAAGCGCGAAGCGTGCGTGCGGCGCTCGCCTGTGAACCCCTGGCGGAAATCGGTCTACGCCGCCGCCCCGATCGGATCGAGGCGTGCTGGCCGGTGGAGGATGGCGCGGGCGGGGAAGAACGCGAGGTCTACGATCTCCGTGACTGGCATAACAACCTGCATGCCGGCGCTGAGCGCTACGCGGTAGGATTTCTGGAGGTCGGCCCATGAGCGATCTGCAACTCCTGCGCCTGGAGCTCGACGGACCGCGGCTGATGCGCTTTGCCAACAGCCAGCATGGGCTCGATTGCGACGACGAAGGATTTGGCTACGCGCTGCACGTGTGGCTTGCCGCCATGTTCGGCGCGCACGCCCCCAAGCCCTTCCGATTCTTTGAGAAGGGCTGCGAGCTGCTGGGATATACCCGCGCCGACGCCGGGATGCTGCTCGAGCATGCCCATGCCTTCGCACCGGCGCACGCGTTTGCCGCATTGACGACCGGATCCCTCGCCACCAAAGCAATGCCCGCTTCGTGGCGCGAAGGCCAAAGGCTGCAGATTGACGTGCTCGCGTGTCCGGTCAGTCGCAAGGAGAACACCGAAAAGGACGTGTACCTGCGCGCGCTCGATCTGCAGGGCGACGCGACACCGTCGCGGTCGGAGATCTACGCCGAGTGGTTCCGGCGTCAGTGGGGTGCTACGCTGGAATTCGAGCAACTCGAGCTGATCGGCTTCTCCCGCCGCCGGTTGCTGCGACGCCCCGTAATTGAGGGTCAACGCAAATCACGCAACATCGAGCGTCCGCAGGCAACTTTTCGCGCAATCGTGCGCGTTGCCGACGCCCAAGCATTCAGTGCGGCCCTCGCCCGTGGCATCGGCCGGCATCGGGCGTTTGGTTTTGGCATGGTCCTTCTCAAGCCTGCGCCATGAGCAACCCCGGCCTGCTGTAGCTGCGCGAACGGCTCTTTCACAAATTGGGATCTAGTTTTCCTTGTTGCGAGAACGAGTTAGCATCAAGGGACTCCCCCGCGTGCGCGGGGATCGACCCAGCTCGGCGTGAAAAATGGCGAGTTCGGTACGGACTCCCCCGCGTGCGCGGGGATCGACCCGAACAGCGCGCCAGTCGTTGAACCGGCGGTGCGACTCCCCCGCGTGCGCGGGGATCGACCTCAGTAAAATGTGCTGCATGGGAGGTGTCCTATGACTCCCCCGCGTGCGCGGGGATCGACCTCTGAGTCATGTCTGCGGTCCTACAATGCAGGCGACTCCCCCGCGTATGCGGGGATCGACCGTCGAAAGGCTACGGCTTATAACCGGGGGTCCGGACTCCCCCGCGTGCGCGGGGATCGACCCATGCCGACGCAGTGGAAACGATGCTGCGAGCGGACTCCCCCGCGTATGCGGGGATCGACCCTCATGAGTACGCGGACAGAGCTAGAACTGGCGGACTCCCCCGCGTGCGCGGGGATGCTTGGTTAATTCCGAACGCGCTTCGAGTTAATCCCCTGAACGGCAAAGGCCCGCTGGCTAAGATGATCTTGCGGCCGGCCATACGGGATGCACGGCCAGGAGAGGACGATGTTGATATTGACGCGAAAGCCCGGCGAAGCGATGTTGATCGGGGATGACATCAAGGTGACGATCCTCAGCGTCCGAGGGAACCTCGTGCGCGTGGGGATCGATGCGCCGAGGAGCGTGCCGGTGCACCGCGAGGAAGTGTACGCGCGCATCCAACGTGAGAAGAGCCAGGCCGGTGGGGCGGACGCCCCGGTGGC
>JAKAFQ010000623.1 GCA_021817875.1 Pseudomonadota bacterium | reverse complement strand
CGTTGTGCCGTGAGCGTCCGGGTCACTACGTGACAAGCTATACAGACATCGCCCTTTTGTTGAGTAAACACTCCGTGTCCCCGGCAGAGGATGTTTCCGCGCTCTTTCGCCACATGGTATTCAATGCCGCCATCGGAAATGTCGATGACCATCTGAAGAACTTCTGGATGCTGAGAACACCCGCCGGCTATCGTCTTGCGCCGGCATTCGATCTCGTGCCCGATACCAGTGGCCGCGGCGACCATACCCTCGCATTCCAGCACAGCTTCTCTCCACCTACACGACGGATTCTGCTGGATCTCGCTCAGGACTGGCACGTCACACAGGCCGGGGAAACCATAGACCAAGCGGTGGAGGCTGTATCCGCGTTCCGCAAGACTGCAATCGACCTCGGTGTCCGGCCAGGGGCGGCTCTGAATGCGATCAGCGCCGACGTGACGCGACGAGTCGCAACTCTGATTCAAGTAGATGCAGCTACTCCGGCTGCTGGAAAAATTCGTGGAGGCCAGGGTCGGAATCCAAGGTTCACCTAAGTCTTTGAAGCCAAAGGCGAACTGACCGCCCGCCTCCCCGGCTACCCCTGCTCCTCGCTACCTAAGCTGTTCAAGGCGGCGCCCGCCCGTGCGGTAACACGAGCGAGCGCCTACCACAACCAGCCTGTTACGAGGCCAATCATGGGTACTTCCACTCGCCGTGCCAATTCTACTCGGAGACTCCGTCCCCGCCCGCTCAAAGTGTCCTCTGCCGTCCAACGACGTCCCACCGGACCGAAGGTGCCGGATCTTCACGACATCATGGCCCATCTCGCCGACGCCATCGCCTTCATCCGCGTCAGCCAGCGATCGCTCCACCACCTGGAGGTCGCCTTCGAAGAGGAATCGTTCTTGCGCAAGGGGCTTGCCGCCTTGGATGCCGTCTACACAGAGATCGACTTCGCATCCATCGCCCTGTCCAAGAACGGACCGCACTGAACCGCGATATATCACGTCGGACGTGCCCGATCGTTCAGACGCTACTGCATGTGCTGCTCCGCGGTGAACCTCCTGGAGTCGCTCGTGCGCCCCAATGATTGCATAATAGCCGGCCTGACCCGGAGCGGATTCTATGGCAGCAATACAGCGTTCCGCAGCAACATTGCGGATCAGCGGCCCTGATCTTGACCCGGCGGAGATCACTCGCCTTCTCGGATGTGCGCCAGACGCGGCGCAGCGTCGAGGACAAGAGATCCCTGGTCGCGGTAGTGGCTCAGCGAGGATCGCCCGCACTGGAATGTGGCGGCTCTCGGCGAATGAGCGAGAGCCCGCTGATCTGGGCAGTCAGATTATAGAACTGCTCTCGAACATGACGGACGACCTGACGATCTGGGCCTCAATCGCTGACACCGTCATCCGCGCATAGATCGCGAGCACCGCCGACTGAATGAGCTCACTCGCCTCCGCCGCCACGGCCTGCACGCCGATTAAGCGCCGCGAACCTTCTTCCATGACCAGCTTGATGAAACCGCGGGTATTGAAATTGGCCAGTGCGCGCGGCACATTGTCGAGGGTGAGCGTGCGGCTGTCGGTCTCGATGCCCATTGCGTGAGCCTCGGCTTCGGACAGTCCCACCGTGGCGACCTGCGGGTCGGTGAACACCACCGCCGGCATGGCGGAAAGATCGAGCGCCGCCTCGCCACCCGTCATGTTGATTGCCGCGCGGGTGCCTCCCGCCGCCGCGACGTATACGTACTGCGGCTGGTCGGTGCAATCACCGGCGGCGTAAATATCCGCAACGGAGCTCGACAGCCGCTCGTTGACGACGATGGCGCCGCGCTCGGTCACCTCGACGCCGGCCGCTTCCAGGTTCAGGTCTCGCGTGTTCGGTTCGCGTCCGGTCGCGATCAGGAGCTTCTCCGCGCGCCGCTCCCCTCGGCCGGTCGTGAGCACGAATTCGCCATTCCGGTAGGCGACAGTGCTGGCCTGCGTGTGTTCCAGCAGTTCAATGCCTTCCTCGCGGAAGGCAGCCGTGAGCGCCTCCCCGATGGCAGGGTCTTCGTGGAAGAGCAGCGTATGGCGCGCCAGGATCGTCACCCGGCTGCCGAGCCGGGCGAACGCTTGCGCCAGCTCCACCGCCACGACGGATGAGCCGATGACCGCGAGGCGCGGCGGAATGGCGTCGCTTGCGAGCGCCTCGGTCGAGGTCCAGTAGGGCAGGAACTTCAGGCCCGAAATCGGCGGCACGGCCGGGCTCGCCCCGGTGGCGATCAGACAGCGGTCGAAAGCCACGGTGCGCTCGCCGCCCCCGTTCAGCCGCACCGTGAGGCGGTGGCCGTCCTTGAACCGGGCTTCGCCCCGCAGCACGGTGATGGCGGGATTCCCGGCCAGGATGTTCTCGTACTTGGCATGGCGCAGTTCCTCCACTCGCCCCTGCTGCTGGGCGAGGAGCTGCGCCCGGCGGATGGTGGGTTTCGCCGCCGTGATCCCCCCGTCGAAGGGGCTTGCCGCGCGCAGGTGGGCGATGTGCGCGGCGCGGATCATGATCTTGGACGGTACGCAGCCGACATTGACGCAGGTACCGCCGATGGTCCCGCGCTCGATGAGCGTCACACGCGCGCCAAGTTCCGCGACCTTGAGCGCCGCGGCCATCGCGGCGCCGCCGCTGCCGATCACGGCGACATGCAAGCCGCCGCGGTGACCAGTTTCATCCTCACCGTCCCGGTCTCCCACGCGATGATCCAACCCTCCGGTAAGTGGCGGGGCGTCGGGCGCATGGGCCAGCGCCGCTCGATAGCCAAGCCGATCGACCGCGGCAATCAGGTCACGGGTAGGGGTACCGGCTGCAACGGCAAGCTGCGCCCGGCCCTTGGTGTAGGAAACCTCCACCGACTGCACGCCGGGCACCCTTTCCAGGGCTTCCCTGACATGTCCCGCGCATGAATCGCAGGTCATGCCGGTGATCTTCAACTCAGTCATTGACTTACTCCGCATCGGTTCCTAATCGCCCGGTCGTTTGCGGGCAGCTCGCACCCGCCCGGCGCGCAGCGACGGTTGGCGGGAGACACCATGTCCCACACTGCGAAGGCAACCATGACCACGAGCCCGGTATACAGAACGCTTCCAACATCCCGCTCGCGGCTGGTTCGACCTTGGGTGCCCTGAGCAGCCAAAG
>JAKAFQ010000622.1 GCA_021817875.1 Pseudomonadota bacterium | reverse complement strand
CCTGCGGCGGGTCCCGGCGGCCGGCTGCGGGCGCTGGCGCAGCCAGTCGCTGTAGCCGCCGACGTAAGCGCGCCAGAGGCCGTCGCCTTCGGCCACCAGCGTCTGGGTCACCACGTTGTCGAGGAACCGCCGATCGTGACTGACGAGCAGCAGCGTTCCGGGATAGTCCTGCAGCCGCTGCTCGAGCAGCTCGAGCGACTCGATGTCGAGATCGTTGGTCGGCTCATCGAGCACCAGCAGGTTGGCCGGCCGGGCAAACAGCCGGGCGAGGAACAGCCGGTTGCGCTCGCCCCCGGAGAGCATCCTGACCGGCGAGCCGGCCCGGTGCGCCGGAAACAGGAAATCGCCCAGATACGTCATGACGTGCCTGCGCTCCCCACCGATCGTGATCCAGTCCGATCCCGGGCTGATCGCTTCGGCGAGCGTCGCCTCCGGGTCGAGCCGCTCGCGCATCTGGTCGAAGTACGCGGCCTGGAGGTTGGTGCCGAGGCGGACCGAGCCGCGCTGCGGTGTCAGCTCTCCGAGGATGATGCGGATCAGGGTCGACTTGCCGGCGCCATTGGCGCCGATGAGGCCCACCCGGTCGCCGCGCATGATGCGGCTCGAGAGTGACTCGATGAGCGTCCGTCCGTCGAAGCCGTGGCCGACGTCGGTGAGCTCGGCGACCAGCCGTCCGGAGCGGTCCCCGGCGTCGAGCGCCAGCTTGATGTTGCCGAGCCGGTCGCGGCGCTCGGCGCGCGCCTGACGCAGCCGCTCGAGCCGCCTGACGCGGCCCTCGTTGCGCGTGCGCCGGGCTTCGACACCCTTGCGGATCCAGACTTCCTCCTGCTGCCAGAATTTCTCGAAGCGCCGGCGCGCCAGATCCTCCGTCGCGATTTCCTCCTCACGCCGCGCCTCGTAGGCGGCGAAGTTGCCCGGGTAGGAGCGCAGGCGGCCGCGATCGAGCTCGATGATGCGGCTGGCGAGGGCATCGAGAAATGCGCGGTCGTGCGTCACGATCACGGCCGCCGGGGTTTTGAGCACCAGTGCCTCGAGCACCGCGATGCCGTCGATGTCGAGGTGGTTGGTGGGCTCATCGAGCAGCAGCAGTTCGGGCTGGGAGGCGAGGGCGAGGGCGAGGGCGGCGCGCTTGCGCTCACCGCCGGAGCAGCGTTGCGGGCTCTCGGTGCCTTCGAGTCCGAACCGGTGCAGGAACTCCGCGAGACGCGACTCCAGGTGCCACCGGTCCCGGTCGGCGCCGTGCAGCTGCTCGACGCTGCAGGCGGCCGCGTGAGGCAGGGTGCGCGCCCTGTCGAGGAGGCTCGCCGTCAGGCTCTGCGCCGGCGGCAGCACCGGCTCCTGCTCCACCATCGCGATGCGCAGCCCGGCCCGGCGATCGAGCTCACCGTCATCGAGCGCGGTGAGGCCGGCGATGATGCGCAGCACGGTTGATTTGCCCGTGCCGTTGCGGCCGATGAACCCGAGCCGCTCTCCGGATCGGATCAGGAGTTGGGCACCATCGAGCAGGGCGCGCTCGCCGAAGGCCAGGTGCGCGTCGCGCAGGGTCAGCAGAGGCATGTGATCGTGATAATGATGGACTCGGGAGGGGTGGATCGGTATAGTCCGCGGTGCAAGACTATACAGGCGCCAAGCGGTCTGCGCCTGCCTCGCTCGCGGTCGAGCCACGCTGGCTTCGCTTCGATATCCATCACCTTCCCCCGCTTCGACCGCCACGGCCTCATCAGGCTCGCTCCCCGACATCCGGGTTGGACGCCGGCCGTTTGCGCGGGTTACCACAGAGGTATTCATGTCATTTTCCGATCTCGGGCTGCAGCCCGAGCTGCTGCGCGCCGTAGCCGAGAAAGGCTACGGGTCGCCGACTCCCGTTCAATCCGAGGCCATTCCCGCCATCCTCGCCGGCCGCGACGTGCTGGCGGGCGCCCAGACCGGCACGGGCAAGACGGCCGCCTTCGTGCTGCCGATCCTGCAGCGTCTGGCCCAGGCCGATTCCGGCGCTTCACGCCGGCTTCCGCGGGCGCTGGTGTTGACGCCCACCCGCGAGCTGGCCGCCCAGGTCGCCGACAATGCCCGGATCTACGGGCGCCACCTCGATATCCGCACGGCGGTCGTGTTCGGCGGTGTCGGGATCAATCCGCAGATCGAGGCGTTGCGCCGCGGCTGCGATCTGCTGGTCGCCACACCGGGGAGGCTGCTCGACCTCGCCGACCAGGGTGCGCTCGAGCTGCGAGGCGTCGGCCAGTTCGTGCTCGACGAGGCCGATCGCATGCTCGACATGGGATTCATCCACTCCATCCGCCAGGTACTGAAGCTGTTGCCGCCCGGGCGGCAGAACCTGATGTTCTCGGCCACCTACTCGGAGGATATCCGCGGTCTCGCGCAGCGGTTCCTGCGCGACCCGGTGACCGTGCAGGCGGCGAGCCGCAACGCCACCGCCGAGCGCATCGAGCAGTGCCTGTATCGCGTGCCCAAGGAGCACAAACGGCACCTGCTCGCCCACCTGATTCTCGAGGGCAACTGGCAACAGGCGCTGGTTTTCACCCGCACCAAGCACGGCGCGAACCGCCTGGCCACGCAGCTCGAGCATGCCGGCATCGCCGCCGCGGCCATCCACGGCAACAAGAGTCAGAGCGCGCGCACGCGGGCGCTCGACGATTTCAAGAACTATCGCATCACCGCGCTGGTGGCCACGGAGGTCGCGGCGCGCGGCCTCGACATCAAAGAACTGCCGCACGTGGTGAATTTCGAGCTGCCCAATGTGCCCGAGGACTATGTGCACCGCATCGGACGCACCGCGCGCGCCGGCGCCACCGGTTCGGCCGTCTCGCTGGTTTCACCCGATGAGACGCCGTTGCTGCGTGACATCGAGAAGCTGTTGAAGCGCGCCATTCCGCAGGTGGCGCTGCCGCAGTTTCCGCTGGTGGCGAACGAGACCGACGGGACGGGCGCCGGCGGACGCGGTGAGGGCCGTGAGCCGGCCGTGGGTGCCGGGCGGCCCCTGCCTCGCCAGGGTACCCCTCGCCGCGGCGAGGGACAGCGACCCCGTTATGGCTCCGCGGGCCGATCCGTCGCGCAGGCGGGTCCGCGGGCGCAGCGGTCCGATCCGCCGGGCGCCGGCCGCGGCACTCGAGCCGGATCGCCCGCGGCGGCGG
>JAKAFQ010000052.1 GCA_021817875.1 Pseudomonadota bacterium | reverse complement strand
TTCCGATCTCGACCCGTGCCGTGGCGGCGGTGCGTTCCGCGCTCGGGGTCCGCACCATTTTCAACATCCTGGGCCCGCTGACCAACCCGGCGCAGCCGCCGCTGCGCATGATCGGCGCGTTCAGCCCGGAAATCGCCGCATTGATGGCCGAGGCACTATCGGGCATGGCGATCGAGCGGGCCTTCGTGATTCACGGCGCGGACGGGTGGGATGAGCCGACGCCCGTCGGTCCTTTCACAGTCTTCGACGTGCGGCCGGGGCAGGTTGCCCAGCGCAGCCGGGCGCCGGAGGATTACGGCCTGCGGCGCTGCGAGGCACGCGCGCTGGCCGGCGGCGATGCCCGCTACAATGCCCAGGCGCTTCGCGCGGTGCTCGCGGGCGAGGATCGCGGACCGCACCGGGACTGCCTGCTGCTCGGCGCGGCGCTCGCCCTGGAAGTCGCCGGCCTCGCCACTGCTCCGCGCGAGGCACTCGAGCGCGCCGCCGATGCCATCGACAGCGGTGCGGCGCTCCGCGTGCTGCGTACGCTCACCACCGCTGGAGGCGCCCGTGACCCGTGCCCCTGAGAACCCGGATTTTCTCGCACACATGGCGGCCTCCAGTCGCGAGCGGACGCGCCTCGCCCGGGCCTCCTGTCCCGAGCCGGAGCTGATGCGCCGGGCGCTCGCCACCGAGCCGCCTCCCGATCTGCGCCTGACGCCCGGCGGCTTCGACCTGATTGCCGAATTGAAGCTGCGCTCGCCCGCCGCCGGCCGGCTCAAAGACGCTGAGAACGTGGTGGAGCGTGTGAGCGGCTATGCTCGTGCCGGCGCATGCGCGGTCTCGGTCCTGACCGAGCCCAGCCGGTTCGACGGCAGCCTCGAGCATCTCGAGACCGCGTCCGCCGCTCTCCGGCCACTGGCCGTGCCGGCCATGCGCAAGGACTTCCTCGTGGACCCCTACCAGGTGGCCGAAGCGCGCGCCTCAGGCGCCGGCGGGGTGCTGCTGATCCTGCGGATGCTCGGCGATGCCGAGGCCGCAACCTTGATCCGGCGAGCCCGGGAACTCAGCCTTTTCGTGCTGATCGAGACTTTCGACGAGCGTGACATCGACCGGCTGCATGACCTCGCGGCGAAGCTCGGCGGCACTGGACTGCTGGCGGGCGTCAATTCGCGCGATCTCACGACGCTGCAGGTGGTGCCCCGGCGCCTCGAGCAGCTTGCGCCGCTGCTGCCTGACAACCTGCCGCGGGTGGCCGAGAGCGGTGTCGGTTCGGCCGAGGATGCCGGCCGCCTCGCACGGGCCGGCTACGATCTCGCGCTCGTCGGCAGCGCCCTGATGCGCGAGGAAAACCCCGGGGATCTGGCCCAAGCCATGCTTCGCGCCGGACGAGGCGGCCGCGCCCGCACGGGATCCGCCTGATGTGGATCAAGATCTGCGGCATGAGGACGGCTGAGGCCGTGGCGGCGGCGCTGGATGCAAGCGTCGCGGCCATCGGCTTCGTGTTCGCGGACTCACCGCGGCGAGTGACGCCCCGGGAAGCGGCGCTGCTCGCGGCGCCCGCGCGCGGCAAACTACGCTGCGTGGCCGTCACCCGCCATCCGGACCAGCGCCAGGTGGATGAGATACTCGCGGAATTCCGGCCCGACGTGCTGCAGACCGACGCGAGGGATCTGGCACGGCTGCGCCTGCCGAGAGAGCTGGAGCGGCTGCCGGTTTTGCGCGACTCGAACACCGCCGAGGCGCTGCCCACGCGGCTGCTGTTCGAGGGCCCCTCGAGCGGCGTGGGCCGTTTGTGCGACTGGAACGTAGCCAGAAAGGTCGCGCGGCGCACCGAGCTGGTGCTGGCCGGAGGCCTCGACCCTGACAACGTGGCGGCGGCGATCGTTGCGGTGCGTCCGTTTGGTGTCGATGTCTCGAGTGGCGTCGAGTCGAGCCCGGGCGTAAAGGACCCGAGCGCGGTGGCGAGGTTCGTGGCCGCGGCACGCGACGCAGGCACCACGTGATCGCCGAGCGCATCGATGACGACTGAACCGGAACGCCGCGTGCCGCCCGCCGTGTGACCGGTTCCGGTGAGGCAGTACGCCGCATGCTGAATATCTCGAGGAGTCGCGATTGTGAGCTCAAGCACTGACACCACAGACCCCCTGGCCGACCTGATCGCGGGGCGGTTCCCGGATGCGCGCGGTCGATTCGGCCCGTTCGGTGGCCGTTATGTTCCCGAGACGCTCATCCCGGCGCTCGACCGGCTCGAGGAGGGCGTAAGGGAATACCTGCACGCGCCTTCCTTCCAGCAGCAGCTCGCGCAGGAACTCTCGAGCTGGGTGGGCCGGCCGACGGCGCTGACCTTTGCCGCAAGCCTGTCGGCGCGCTGGGGCGCGCGCGTGTGGTTGAAACGCGAGGACCTGGCGCACACCGGCGCACACAAGATCAACAACGCCCTGGGGCAGGCGCTGCTCGCCAAGCGCCTCGGCGCCGGGCGCATCGTCGCGGAGACCGGTGCGGGTCAGCACGGCGTGGCAAGCGCGGCGGCCTGCGCACGCCTCGGTCTGCCATGCACCGTCTACATGGGGGCGGTCGACATGGAACGTCAGGCCCCCAACGTGGGACGGATGCGACTGCTGGGCGCCACCGTGGTGCCGGTAACGAACGGCGATGCCACGTTGCGCGCGGCCATCGACGAAGCGCTGCGCGACTGGGTGTCGGATCCGCTCGGGACTTACTACCTGCTCGGGTCGGCCGTGGGGCCGCATCCCTACCCCTACCTGGTGCGCGAGCTGCAGGCCGTGATCGGCCGCGAGGCGCGCGCACAGATCCGGCAGGAGACCGGCGCGTTGCCCGACGCGGTGATCGCCTGCGTGGGCGGGGGATCGAACTCCATCGGCATGTTCCATGCATTCGTGCCGGACCGCGAGGTCGAGATCATCGGGGTGGAGGCCGGGGGCAGGAGCGCGGCGCTCGGGGGCAATGCCGCGACGATCTCGTTCGGCCATCCCGGGGTACTGCACGGCAGCTATTCCATGCTGCTTCAGGATACGGATGGTCAGGTCCAGGAAACCCATTCGGTGTCCGCAGGTCTCGACTATCCCGGGGTCGGCCCCGAACACGCGCTGCTCGCCAGCACCGGCCGCGTGCGCTACGAGAGCGCCGGCGATGAAGAGGCTCTGGAGGCCGTGCGTGCGCTGTGCGAAGCGGAGGGCATCCTGCCGGCGCTCGAGAGCGCGCACGCGCTCGCCGGAGCGAAACGCTGGGCGCAGCGTCACCCGGGCGGCTCCATCGTGGTGTGCCTGTCCGGCCGCGGCGACAAGGACATGCCGACCCTGCAGCAGACCTTGTTGAAAGGCGAGCAATGAACGCCCACGAGTCGATCAGCGCCGCCATCCGCGCGGCCAATGCCCGGGGAGAACCCGCCCTGGTCGCCTACCTGACCGCCGGCTTTCCGAGCCGCGAACGGTTCCTGACGGATCTGCGGCAAGTCGCGGAAGGTGCGGACGTCGTCGAAATCGGCGTGCCGTTCAGCGATCCGATGGCCGACGGGGTCACCATCCAGCGCTCCAGCCGGATCGCTCTCTCGCAGGGCGTTACGCTCGGCTGGATCCTGGCGACGCTCGAGGGCATGACACCCAGGCCCCAGGCGCCGCTGGTGCTGATGAGTTACCTCAATCCGCTGCTCGCCTTCGGCGCAGAACGTCTCGCGGACTCGGCCGGGCGGGCCGGGGTGGCCGGCTTCATCGTACCGGATCTGCCCCTAGACGAAGGCGAAGCACTGCGCGAAACCCTATCGGGACGGGGTCTTGCGCTGGTGCAGATGGTCACACCCGTCACGAAGCCGCAGCGGCTGCAGCGCCTCTGCGCCGCCAGCCGGGGATTCGTGTATGCGGTCACCATGACCGGCACCACGGGCAAGAGCGTCTCCGTGCCGCCCGAAGTCACCGGATACCTGGACCGCGTCCGTGCCCTCTCACCTGTGCCGGTGTGTGCCGGGTTCGGGATCCGCAGCCGCGAGCAGCTCGAGCGGTTGCGAGACCACGTCGATGGCGTAGTGGTCGGTTCTGCCCTGGTGGAGGTGCTGGAGCGGGGCGAGGATCCGGCTCGGTGGTTGGGAGCGCTGCGGCGCCGCTGAAGCGGGCCTGTGCTAAGGTGGGCCATGGCCGCTCTGAGCATTGCCCGCCGTTTCTGCGGGCCGGCCCATTCCGCCAATGGCGGCTACTTCGCCGGCTGCGTGGCCGCTCATGGGGCGCAGACCGTCACGGTCCGTCTGATCCGGCCACCCCCCCTCGACACGCCGCTCACGGTGCAGGCGCTCGAAAACGGCGAGCTCACCATCACGCTCGGGGAACAGCGGATCGCCGAGGCCAGACCCGCCACGCTGGAACTGCCCCTGCGCCCGCCTCCAGCGTATTTCGAAGCGGTGGAAGCCTCGCGCCGGTATGCCGGGTTCGCGCATCACCGCTTCCCGACCTGTTTCGTCTGCGGCACGGGCCGCCCGCGCGGCGACGGCATGCGTATCTTCGCCGGGCCGATCCCGGAGCGTGATCTGGTGGCGGCTCCGTGGGTGCCGGATAGCTCACTCGACCGGGGGGACGGCAAGGTACGGCCCGAGTTCATGTCGGCCGCGCTCGACTGCCCGGGTTTCTACGCCGTGAGCCTCGATGACCGCATGATGCTGCTCGGGGAGATCACGGTTCACGTGAACCGCCTGGTGCACGTGGGCGAGCAGTGCACCGTCGTGGGCTGGGGGATCGAGTCCGACGGACGCAAGCACATCGCCGCAACGGCGATCTTCGCTGAGGACCGTGACCTCTGCGCCAGCGCCCGCGCAGTGTGGGTCGAGCCCAGAGACCCCGGGCCCGGGTCGTCCCGGAACTAAGGGCCGCCGAAAGACTCGCGATAATCCTCGATCGCCGCGAGGATCACCTGAGCGGCCGCTTCGTGACCGTAGCGGCCGGCGAGGTGAATCCCTGCTGGCTCACCGGGCACCAGCTTGTACGTCGAGAAATAATGCTCCAGGCGTTCCACCAGCGCCGCCGGCAGGTCGGCGAGCTCGCGCGCTGCGCCCCACACGTAATCTCCCTCGAGTACCGCCACGATCTTGTCGTCGGCCTCGCCCCGGTCGATGATCTTCAGGCCCCCCAGGATGCGGGCCCGCAGCAGGATTTCGGAGTGGGTGATCGGCCGCTCGCTGATCACGCAGATGTCAAGCGGATCGCCGTCCCCGCGGTCACAACCGGGCGCGAGGCGCCGCACCCGCTCGCCACAGTATGTCTGAGGGATGAAGCCATAGAGCGAAGGCGGATGCGAGGAGGTCCGCTGCGGCCGGTCTACGCGCAGGTAGCCAGTGGTCTTGTCGACCTCGTACTTCATGAGATCGAACGGCGTGATCTCGATATACGCGGTCACGACCTCCGGACAGTCCGGACCGGGATCGAGGCCGTGCCACGGATGCGGACGCCAGTGGAAGTGGGAATGCGCTGCTTGAACCATGCCGCAGGCCCGCCGCCGGTACGTGAATGAAATTACTTCTTGACGGCGCGTCTGACCTTCTTCGCGGCGCCTTTTGTCCGAGTCTTGCCGAACGAACCCCGATAGATCTTGCCACGGCGGGTTCTCATGTCGCCCTTGCCCATCGAATACTCCCAGGTCGGTGCTGAATCGGGCGCGCAGTGTATCAAAGCGCGCCGCGCAGACATGCTGCAAAAGAAAGACTGCCGGTGAGCCTCAGTCAGGGTATCGAGCTGCGATACCCACCGGCTCGCCGGACAGAACCGCCCGGAGCGGTCCTGAACGCGGGATACCACCGCCCGGCCAGGGGTAAAGCTCGGGACGAGCCGGACCTCCGGCAGGCAGCGACCTGCCGCCAATGGAAAAGGCCGGTCCCAGACCGAAGCCTGAGACCGGCCGCCTCGACCGAATGGCTTACCAGCGCTTCGGAGCGCCGCCGCGGCCGCCGCCGCCGCCGCGCTCCTGGGCCTCGTTGACCCGCAGCGCACGCCCGCCGAGCTCCCTGCCGTTCAGGTTCTGGATGGCTCGGGTCGCATCTGCGCGCGCCATCTCCACGAACCCGAAGCCGCGTGGCCTGCCGGTCTCCCGATCGGTGATCAGGCTCACGGATTCCACGGTCCCGTGCTGTGCGAACAGCTCGCGGACTTCACTCTCACTGGCCGAAAACGGAAGGTTTCCGACGTAAATCTTCGTCATGCAATCAAACTCCAGAAACGGAACATACCGACCCCGTACGCTCTCATCGTGTGTCGCGCAGGAGTGCGGCTTCCGAACAATCACCGGCAGGATCTCTGCCACCTGGTCGGGAACGATTCAGCTTTTCTCCGTAAGCCGGCTCGGCAGCCGAGCGGGCAGCAGGCGGCAGGAAAGGGAAAGGTCACAGACCGGCTGGCAAGATAACCCAGTTCGGCGGCTACGCACAAGTGTCTGATTCGCCGCAGCCCTTCACCGGTACCGGTCGAGCAGCTTCTCCAGGGCCTTCGAACCGGGGCCGAGCGCCTCGTAGGGCAGGCTGTTGAGCGGCTCTTCCGGGGTGCGATTGACCTGGTGGAATTCCGGCCGCTCGCCGCCGGCATCCAGGTAGATCAGCCCGGTCAGATATTCCCCCGAGCTCATCCGCTCCTGGACCCGGGCGACGGCCGCCGGTCGATCCGTCGGATCATAGTCATCGTCGACCTTGCGCAGCACGATCCGGCTGCCGTCGTGCAGGGTCACCTCGCGCGCCTCCCCAGGCGCATAGTCGGCCGTGATCTCCAGCTCCCGCGGCACGAAATCCGCCAGCACCGCCGGTTCGTAATGCTCGCGGGTGTAGGCGTAGCTCTTCGTCGAACCCTCGTGGTCGTTGAACGTCACGCAGGGAGAGAGCACGTCGAGCAGCGCAAACCCGCGGTGCTTGAGGCCTGCTTCGATGAGCGGCACCAGCTGGCGCTTGTCTCCGGAGAAACCCCGCGCCACGAACGTGGCGCCGAGACCGAGCGCCAGCAGCACCGGATCGATGGGCGGCTGCAGATTGGTCTCGCCCTTACGGGCCCGGGTGCCGATGTCGGCAGAGGCGGAAAACTGCCCTTTGGTGAGGCCATAGACGCCGTTGTTCTCGATGACGTACAGCATGTCGAGATTGCGGCGGATGGCGTGGCAGAACTGCCCGAGCCCGATCGACAGGGTGTCGCCGTCTCCGGATACCCCGATATAGCTCAGGCGCCGGTTGGCCGCGTTGGCGCCGGTGGCGATCGAGGGCATCCGGCCGTGCACGGCGTTGAAACCGTGCCCACCGCTGACGAAGTAGGCGGTGGTCTTGGACGAGCAGCCGATGCCCGAGAGCTTCACCACGTTCTGCGGTTCGAGCGACAGCCCCCAGCAGGCCTCGACGATCGCCGCGGTGATCGAATCGTGGCCGCAGCCGGCGCACAGCGTAGAGAGCGCTCCCTCATAATCGCGCCGCGTGAAGCCGAGCGCGTTGTGCGGCAGCGATGGATGGGCGACCTTGGGCTTGGCGATGAATGTCATGTCACTTTCTCACGCGTGCGCGATGTCCTTCGGATGCGCTGCAGGGGGCGCGATTTCGGCAAGCACTCCCTCGATGATGAAGTTCGCGCTGACCGGCAGCCCGCCGTAATGCAGCAGTGAGCGCAGCTTCGCCTTGTCCACCGCCGTCTCCAGTGTCAGCAGCGACCGCAATTGCGCATCACGGTTCTGCTCGACCACGAACAACAGCCGGTGGGCGGCGAGGAAGCGCTCGACCTCCTCGCCGAACGGGAAGGCGCGCACACGCAGATAATCGATCGAGACGCCACGGCTTCGCAGCACGGCGAGCGCCTCGCGGACTGCGCTGTCGCTGCTGCCGAGCGCGACCAGGCCCAGCTCGCTCCCCGTGCCATCGACGATCGGGCGCGGCACCCGCTGCTTGGCGGTGTCCCACTTCCTGAGCAGCCGGTCGATCACCAGCTGGAAATCGGCCGAATCCTCGGTGTAGCCACCGAACTGGTTATGCCCCGAACCGCGCGTGAAGTAGGCAGCCTTGGGATGCACGCCGGGAAGCGTGCGCCAGGGGATGCCGTCGCCATCCCTATCGACATACCGTTGAAATTTCTCCAGCTTGCGGACGTCCTCGAGGGCGAGCACCTTGCCCCGGTCCGGCCGATAGGCGTCGTCCCATTTCAGATCCGGGCACATCCAGTCGTTCATGCCGATGTCGAGGTCGGACAGCACCAGCACCGGGGTCTGCAGCCGCTCGGCCAGATCGAACGCGTCGCGCGCCATGTAGAAGCACTCTTCCGGGTTGGCCGGATAGAGGCACACATGGCGGGTGTCGCCGTGCGACGCGTAGGCGCAGGCCATCAGGTCACCCTGCTGCGTGCGCGTCGGCATGCCCGTCGAGGGACCGACGCGCTGGACGTCGAAGATGACCGCCGGCACTTCGGCGTAGTAGGCGAGACCGAGAAACTCGTTCATCAGCGATATGCCCGGGCCGGAGGTCGCGGTGAATGAGCGCGCGCCGTTCCACGAGGCGCCGAGCACCATGCCGATTGCGGCCAGCTCGTCCTCTGCCTGGATGAAGGCGAAGCGCCTGACGCCGGTCTCGGCGTCGACGCGCAACCGCTCGCAGAAACTCTTGAATCCATCCATCAGCGACGTCGACGGTGTGATCGGATACCACGCGGCCACGGTGGCGCCTGCGAACACGCAGCCGAGCGCCGCCGCGGTGTTGCCGTCGATCATGATGTGGCCGGCGGTGCGGTCCATGGGCTCGATCGACAGCGGCAGCGGACAGGCGAAATGCTCCCGCGCATAGTCGTAGCCGAGCTGAATCGCCTTCATGTTGCTCTCGATGAGCTGCGGCCGCTTCGCGTAGCTCTCGGCGACCAGGCCGCGGATGCGCTCCAGGTCGAGCGCAAGCAGCGCCGCCAGCACACCCGCATAACAGATGTTCTTCATCAGGATGCGGGTGCGCACCCCGTTGAAGTGCTGGTTGCACAGCTGCGCAAGCGGCACGCCGAGAACCGTGATGTCCGAGCGGGAGAGCAGCGCCGGACGGGGCCACGTGGAGTCGTAGACCAGGTAGCCGCCGGAAGCGACCTCCCGGACGTCACGGGCGTACGTTTCCGGGTTCAGCGCCACCATCAGGTCCACGGAACCCGCGCGCGCCACGTGGCCGTCGCGGGACACGCGGATCTCGTACCAGGTCGGCAGACCCTGGATGTTGGACGGGAAGAAGTTCTTGCCCGTCACGGGCACGCCGCTTCGGAAGATGGACTTCACGAGCAGCGTGTTGGCGCTCGCCGAGCCGGTGCCGTTGACCGTGGCGATCTTGATGGTGAAATCGTTGACTCGGCTGTTGGATGCGCTCATGCGGAAAGTTGACCTGAATGTTTCATGAACCGCCCAGGCCGGCGCCCGGTCGCGACCGCAGGCGGCGACCCGGGAACAGACTCTGAGAATGACCACGCATGACCGGTGCCGGGGAACCCGAGTTCAGGCGATCTTCGGCTTTCGGGCCTCGAGCGCACCGGCTTCGTCACCGGCGTGCGGCCAGTGCACGTTTGACTTCTGCATGTCCCACGCGGCGGTCGGACAACGCTCGGCGCACAGACCGCAGTGCACGCACAGATCCTCATCCTTGACCATCACGCGGCCGGTCTGCGGCAGCGGCGCCGAGACGTACAGCGGCTCGGCCAGGTTGTTCGCCGGGGCCTTGAGGCGGGTGCGCAGCTGCGCTTCGGGCCCGTTGGCGGTGATGGTGAGGCAATCGACCGGACAGATGTCGATGCAGGCGTCACACTCGATGCACAGCTTGGCGCTGAAGACGGTCTGCACGTCGCAGTTGAGGCAGCGCTGCACCTCCTGCGCCACCTGCTCGGCCGAGAAACCGAGCTCGACCTCGATGTTGAGTTTCTTGAAGCGATCCTTGAGCGACACGTGGGGCATCAGCCGCCGCTCGAGCGGCGCGTAGTCGTTCGGATACGACCACTCGTGCATGCCCATCTTGCGGCTCTGCAGCGTGACGCCCGGCGGCAGCCGCTCCGTCACCGGCTCGCCCTGGCAGTGCCGGTGAATCGAAATGGCCGCCTGGTGGCCGTGCTCCACTGCCCAGATGATGTTCTTGGGGCCGAAGGCGGCATCGCCGCCGAAGAACACCCCCGGCCGGGTGGACTGGAAAGTAACCGGATCGACGACCGGCACATCCCACTTGTCGAACTCGATGCCGAGGTCGCGCTCGATCCAGGGAAAGGCGTTCTCCTGACCGATCGCGAGAATCACGTCGTCGGCGGGCACGAATTCCTCGCCGGTGACGCGCTCGGCGGTGATCCGGCCGCGGGAATCGAGTTCGTATTCCATGCAGTCGAACGTCATGCCGGCCAGGCGGCCCTCCTCGATGACGAAGGCCTTCGGCGAGCGGTTGACGATGATCTCGACATGCTCTTCCTCGGCATCCTCGAGCTCCCAGGCCGACGCCTTGAAGAAGCTGCGCGGTTTGCGCGCCATGACCTTCACCTGGGCTGCGCCCAGCCTCAGGCTGGTCCGGCAGCAGTCCATCGCCGTATTGCCGACGCCGATGATCAGCACACGCTCGCCAATGCGCTCGATATGGCCGAAAGCCACCGACTCGAGCCAGCTGATGCCGATGTGCACGCGGGCGGCGGCCTGCTCGCGGCCCGGAAGGCGCAGTTCCTTGCCCTTCGGCGCGCCCGAGCCCACGAACACGGCGTCGAAGCCCCCCTTGACGAGCAGTTCCTCGAGGCTCTCGACCCGGTGGCCGAGCCGCAGGTCCACCCCCATGCCGAGGATCATGCCGATTTCCTCATCGAGCACGGCCTCGGGCAGGCGAAACGCGGGGATATTGGTCCGCATCAGGCCACCGGGTTTGCTGAACTGCTCGAGAATGGTCACTTCGTAGCCGAGCGGCATCAGGTCATTGGCGACGGTGAGCGAGGCGCAGCCGGCGCCGATGCAGGCAATGCGCTTGCCGTTCTTGACCTTCGGGATCTTGGGCAAGCGCATCGCGATGTCATCGCGAGAGTCGGCGGCCACGCGTTTCAGGCGGCAAATGGCCACTGGCTTGGCTTCGACCCGGCCCCGGCGGCAGGCCGGCTCGCAGGGCCGATCGCACACCCGTCCGAGAATGCCCGGAAAGACATTGGAATGGCGGTTCACCATGTAGGCGTCCGAGAACCGGCCCTGGGCAATCAGGCGGATGTATTCCGGAACGTCGGTGTGGGCCGGACAGGCCCACTGGCAATCGACCACGCGGTGGTAATAGTCGGGGCGGGAGGTGTCGGTAGGGTCCACGATGATCCACTGCTGGAACAGGGTGCACAATGATAGTGCAAGCGACCCGGCACAAACAGGCACTGCTGCCCATTCACATTGCCGATACTCAGCGCCGGGCAATAAAAAAGGCCGGAGAGTGTAGACACTTTCCGGCCTCGAAGGTTTCAAGACCCCCGTACGCGGGCGGGATTATTCACACCGAGTACGACAAAAAGCAAATCCTCCTCTCTACCGGATGGGTCTTGACAGCCGGGACGGGCCTGGACCGAGAGCGCCCGGGCTCGATCTGGATCGAGTCTCGGCCACCACGGCGCACCGCCCCTGAGACCGGCAGGCTCCTGGGATACAATGCCGGCCATTTCCTGGATGGCGGATGAGATGATCGAGGATCGTGCCACCGATTTCGGTTACGAGCGGGTGCCGTGGGACGAAAAGGCGCGGCGCGTACGCGGCGTTTTCGACTCGGTCGCGCGCAACTACGACCTGATGAACGACCTGATGTCCGGCGGCGCGCACCGGCTGTGGAAACGCTTCACCCTGTCGCTCACCGGCCTGCGGCCTGGACAGCGGGCGCTCGACGTGGCCGGCGGCACGGGAGACCTGACCGCGGGACTGGCCCGGCAGGTCGGAGAACGCGGCCTGGTGGTGCTCTCGGACATCAATGCGAGCATGCTGCAGCGGGGCCGGGACCGGCTGACCGAGCGCGGTGTGCTCGGCAACGTGGAATTCGTTCAGGCCAATGCCGAGCGCCTGCCGTTTCGCGAGGGGACGTTCGATTGCGTGACCATCGGTTTCGGGTTGCGCAACGTGACCGACAAGCCCGCCGCGCTCGCCTCGATGCAGCGGGTGCTGAAGCCAGGCGGGCAGCTGCTGGTGCTGGAATTCTCCCGTCCGGTCGCGCCCGGCCTGGGATCGATCTACGACGCCTACTCCTTCCGGGTGCTGCCGCTGCTCGGCAGGCTCGTGGCGCGCGATGCAGCCAGCTATCGCTACCTGGCGGAGTCGATCCGCATGCATCCGCCCCAGGACAAGCTTCTCGCCATGATGCAGGCCGCGGGCCTCGAGGGCTGTCGCTATCACAATCTGCTCGGCGGCATCGTCGCGCTGCACCGCGGCTACAGATACTGACCCTGATGTTCACCGCAACACTCGAGAACATCCTCAACCGCGGCCTGCCTCGTTCGGTACGCGCGCGGCAGCTGTGCGCCGAACTCGGCGGGCGGCGCATCGCCGTCGAAGCCCCGGGGCTGGCGCGCGTGCTGGTCGGATCCACGGGCAGCTCGCTCAGTATCGGCCGCGGCGCAGGCTCGGTGGACGCGCAGATCCTCGGAGGGCCCTTGAGCCTGCTGGTCCTGAGCGGCGGTCTGTCGCAAGCGCCCCTGCGGCGCGGTGATGTCGAGATACGCGGAGACGCGGAAATCGCGCAGAAATTCCAGGAGCTCCTGCGGCTGCTGTCGCCCGATCTGGAGGAAGAGCTCTCGCTGCTCGTCGGCGACGCGCCGGCGCATCGCATCGGCCGGATGGCGCACGGCACGCTGGGTTGGATGCGCGGGGCAGCCACCACGCTACTGCGTGACCTCGGCGAGTACGCCAGCCACGAGCGGGCAGACCTGGTGTCGCGGCAGGAAGGTGAGCAGTTTCTACGCGGCGTCGACGGCCTGCGCGAGGACGTCGATCGCTTCGAGGCGCGCCTCGAGCTGCTGCAGCGGCAAGCGAGCCCGAAGTGATGCGGGCCCTCCGTCCATGAGGCCGCGTGTCCTGGCGCGGCTGGTGCAGATCCAGCATGTGCTGCTGAAGCACGGCCTGGATGATTTCGTCCGCGAGACCCACCTGTACCGGCCGCTGCGCTTCCTGTTCCTGCTCTATCCCGGCACCTGGTTCGGACCCGGCCGCAGCGTTCCTCGCGGAGAGCGGCTGCGGCTCGCGCTCGAGGCGCTGGGGCCGATCTTCG
>JAKAFQ010000621.1 GCA_021817875.1 Pseudomonadota bacterium | reverse complement strand
AAGTCATGAACCTGACGCAGATCATCGGGAACCTTCAGACGTACCCCGGGATAGATGTGACGGCGGTCGATGCGATTGAAGCGCAGCACATCCTGCCACGCCGAGCCAAAAAGACCGCTCAGCGTGTCGTGACGGCCGATCCGATGGCAACTCCATGCGATGCGGGCATCGCTCGGATAGTGGATGAGGCAGGTATCCGGCACCGGTTCGGCGAAGGCGCTGAGTGCACAGGCGAGCGCCGCAAGTCCGAGGAACCAACGGAACCGAAGTAGGGCCGCGTTCAGTGGCACTCTCCTGTGGTTTTCGCCCGAAGCCGGCGCTTCGTGCGCTGTGCCGTGACCATATGTTTCCCTTATGGGTCCGGCCGGGCCCATTTCAACCCCCGGGATCGGCGGGCAGGCGCGGCGGCGTGTTCGATTGCCGATCAGGCAGCGGCTTGCCGCGGGGTTACTTTGCGCTCAATGTCCTTACGGTTCGGCAGCGTGCGCAGGTCGTAGTCGGCCTGCAGCGCCAGCCAGCTCGCAGCATCGCCGCCGAAGTAGCGCGCCAGGCGCTCGGCCGTGTCGGCGCTCACCGAGCGGCGCTCCTTCACAATCTCGTGAAGCCGCGTGGCCGGCACCCCGAGATCCATGGCGAGTGCGTGCACGCTCATGCCGAGCGGGGCCAAGTACTCCTCGCGCAGCACCTCCCCGGGGTGAACCGCGCGCATGCGGTCGGTTGGTTTGCTCATGGGTTGGCCCTCAGTGGTAGCCGACGATCTCAACATTGCGCGAGCCCGCGTCCGTCCAGGTGAAGCACACGCGGAACTGGTCGTTGATGCGGATGCTGTGCTGGCCCTTCCGGTCACCCTTCAGCGCCTCCAGGCGGTTGCCGGGCGGCGAGCGCAGAAAGTCGAGCGTTTTGGCTACGTTCAGCAGGCGCAGCTTGCGCGTGGCGACGTTCTCCAATGCCCGGAACTCCCGCGGATGGCCGCCCTGGACCAGTGCCTCGGTGCGCTTGCAGGCGAACGACTGGATGGCCATGTCAAGCGGGTATTACGTCCCGCGTAATACGTCAATAGGGCCATGTGAGGGCGCGCGGCCTCACGCCTTGCGCCGGATCGGCACGACCTTGGCGCCCGCCTTTAGCCCGTCGAGGCAATCCGCCCATGCCTGCATCATCTTGCGCCGCTCTGCGAGCCGTTCAGCGCGGTTGTACGCGGCCCTGACTTTGTTGCGTTCCTTGTGAACCAACTGCAACTCGATGACATCGGGGGAGAATCCTTGCTCATTGAGCAGCGCGACGCCAGCGCCCGGAAGCCGTGTGCGGTCATCTGATCCGAGGTGTAGCCGAGCCGGCGCAATGCGGCGTTCAGGGTGTTCTCGCTCATCGGGCGATCCCGCGTCCGGAAGCTCGGCAACAGGTACTTGGTGCCGTGACTCACTTCACGCAGCGCGGTGAGGATTGCAACCGCTTGGCGGGCGAGGGGGACGATGTGCGGCGTGCCCATCTTCATGCGCTCGCCCGGGATGCGCCATTGCGGCTCGGGGCCGGCTAGATCGAATTCGCGCCACTCCGCACCGCGCAGTTCGCCCGGACGCACATAGGTCAGCGGCGCGAGTTTCAGCGCGGCCGCCGTTGGCGCCTCGCCCTGGTGGCCGTCGACGGCGCGCAGCAGTTCGCCCACTCGTACCGGATCGGTCAGGGCGGTGCGGCTTTTCGTCGGGACTGGTGCGAGGGCACCGCGCAGGTCTTGCGTGATGTCCCGCTCGGCGCGGCCGGTGGCGATGGCGTAGCGCATGATCTGCCCGACCCGTTGCTTTGCGCGGGTTGGCGTTTCGTGCCGGCCCTTCGCCTCGACCTTGCGCAGCGCGGCGAGCAGTTCCGGTGCCTTGATGTCGGTTATCAGCTTGTCGCCGAGCTCCGGGAAGATGAACGTGTCCAGCATCCAGCGGGCCTTGTCGACCGTCACCGCGGCGAGGGTCTTGGATTGCATAGTCAGCCATTCCTCGGCCACGGTTCGGAGGGTATCGGACTGCACCACTCGCGCGGCCGCCTTCTCTACGCGCGGGTCGACGCCGAGGTACAGCGCCTTGCGGGCATCGGTCAACATGCGACATACCCCAAACGGGACTCATAACGGCAGGATGTACCCCCAAAGTACCCCCAGATTGCTTCGGCTGTGAACGGCCGTACCCGGATTGCATCGGATGTGAACCGCTGCAATTTCGGGATGTTACGGGAGAGATCAGACGCTAGCGGAGGGTGTGGGAGACTTGGATGGTGCCCGGGGCCGGACTCGAACCGGCATGGGGTCACCCCCGAGGGATTTTAAGTCCCTTGCGTCTACCGATTTCGCCACCCGGGCAGGGGCGGGGCATTGTACCGGATGCGTGGCCGTCGCCTGGATCAAAACGCCCGGCAAATCAATAGGCATCGATGCCTATGCAGATATGCCTATGGAGATATGCCTACGGATTGGCGAGACTGGGTCTTGCGGAGATTTTTCCGGGGCGAGGATTGACTGCGGGAGACATGTCCGACTGCACCCTCAAGGGCGAGAATATCCACCTCTGGCGCGGTGAGCGCCACGTGCTGCGCGGCGTGCATTTCTCGGTTGCCGCAGGACAGTGCCTGCAGCTCACCGGACCGAACGGGGCGGGCAAGACCACCCTGCTGCGCACGATCTGCGGCATGGCCTATCTCGAGGAAGGCTGCATCCACTGGCGCGGGGCGGACGTGCGCGCCGACCTGCCGGCCTTTCACGCGCAGCTCGCCTATCTCGGGCACGAGCCGCCCCTGAAAATGGAACTGACCGGACGCGAGAACCTGCACTACTGGGTGGGTGTGCGGCGCCGGGTGTCAACGCGCGAGCTCGACGGCGCGCTCGATCGGGTCGGTGCCGGACATTGGGCGGACCGGCCGGTGCGCACACTCTCGGCCGGCCAGAAGCGCCGCGTGGCACTCGCGGGTCTGATCCTGATGGCCGTGCCGCTGTGGCTGCTCGATGAGCCGACCACCAATCTCGACGCGGACGGTCAGAAGTTGGTGGGCCGGCTGATCGATGAGCATCTGGCGGCCGGAGGCCTCGCGGTCGCCGCGGTTCACCATGAGCTCATCGTGTCCGGCGCGGGTCTGCGGCGGCTGGAGCTGCGGCATGGATAATGTCGTGGCGAGCGA
>JAKAFQ010000620.1 GCA_021817875.1 Pseudomonadota bacterium | reverse complement strand
TCATCTTCGCATCCGTGATGAGCTTGTGAATGCCCACCATCGCCCCCTCCAACGTGCCATCCGTGTAGTAGCGCGGCGGTTTGGTCTCCTTGGCGAGAACTTCCGCCCCTGCGCACACGACATGCTGCCCCGCCTCAAGATCGGGCAGGCGCGTGGCCTCCTCCTTCCCGTCCTCCTCGGGGGGTTCATCCTCTGCGCCGGCAATGGCGGTCCAGCCCGGCTTGAGCGTGAAGCGTGAGTGCGCCCGGAACCGCTCTCCGTCCGAGAACGCAAAGATTGCCTCCCGGGTTTCATAGCGCTCGGGGGGCATGAAGAGCCGCACGTAGGCGTCGCGGATCAGGGTGAAGACTTGCTGTGCGGCACGCGAGCAGCTCCCAGGCACCGGCGCACCGGTCGGGATGATCGCGTGATGCGCCTCCACCTTCTTGGTGTTCCAGGCCGCGTGCTTGCGTGTCGGGTCCACATCGGCGCTCGCGAGGGCGCCGAGTTCACCCAGGATGGTCTCCCCGTCCCCATGCTGCTCATCGGGCAGGTACGGGCAATCAGTGCGCGGATAAGTCGCAGCCTTCGCCTCGTAGAGCTCCTGCGCGGCATCGAGTGTGGCCTGGCCGGAAAGGCCGAAGCGTCGGTTGGCCACCTGCTTGAGCTTGCTCAGGGTGTAGGGCATCGGCGCTTCGCGCTCGTGCTCCTTGCGGATGAACTTCTCAACCACCGCGCCCTCACCCGGTAGGCGCGCCGCGAGCGCCGCAGCGGGTTCCCGATCGAGGAGCAAACCATCGATCAGCAGGTCTTCCGGGATTTGCCACTGCGAGAGGATCGCCTCCTTATTCGAGGTCTTCAGCTCAGCGCGCACGGTGAAGTGCTGCCTCGAGGTAAACCGTTCAATCTCCCGCTCCCGATCGACGATCAGCGCGAGCGTCGGGGTCTGCACCCGGCCGATCGACCAGGCACCGCCGATGCCGCGGGCCTGAAGGTTGCGCGAATAGGCGATCGAGGCGTTGAAGCCGATCAGCCAATCAGCCCGCTGCCGTCCGAGCGCCGCGTCGAAGAGGTTGCGGTATTCGGCGTTCGGGCGAAGCTTGCCGAGCGCCTTACGGATCGACTTGTCATCCAGGCTCGAGAGCCATAGCCGCTGCGTGCGACCACTCCAGCGCAGCGCATAGAGCACCTGATCGACGAGCAGCTGCCCCTCCCGATCGGCATCGCCGGCATGGATCACTTCCTCGGCCCGCGCGAGCAGGCCCTTGATGATGCCAAGCTGCTTGCGCGCGTCGCCGTCGCGCGCCTCGAGCTTCCAGCGTTCCGGGATAACCGGCAGGTCGCGCGCCTCGACCCGCTCACCGCTGACGTAGGCTTCCGGGCGGGCCTGGCCGAGCAGATGCCCGCGGCACCAGGTCACGCACGTATCGTTGCGACATTCGATGTAACCGTCGGCGCTTTTCACCACGCCCAGGATGCCGGCGAGCTCTCGGCCGACTTTCGGCTTCTCGGCGACCAGCAGGCGCACCGCTCAGATTCCCTGCCCGGAGTACGCTGCAGGCTCCGACACACGCCCTTCGCCGTGCAGCTTACGGACGATCACACTCGATAGGCGGCGTTGAGGGTCTGGGATGCCGTGCTCAAAGAGCACTGTGCGCACCGCGCGATCGATGTGGCCGGCGGCCTCGGCATCTCTTCTCACCGCTGCGAGCACTTCCTCAATCAACCCGTGGTGGTTCTTCAGCACCCGGCGCATGCGAAGCGCATCTCTGCGGGTCACCCACGCCTCCCGCTTTGCGGCCGCTTCTCGTGCACGCCCCGAGGACATCGCGCTCGCGCCCCGCCTCTGTCGGGCGCGCCGTTTCGTGGCCGGGCCATGGGGCCGCGGCAACGCCAGAATGAACTCGGCGTCGATACCGCATGTGCCGAGAAATTCAACCAGCCGCGCGCGCTTGCCGTAGCGGGTCGGCGTGTGACTTGGCGAGAATGCCCGCGAGATGCTGGCTCCGCGGCCGATCAGCAACCGCACCGCCTCACCGTGGCGATGTTTGGCGGCCAGGCGCAGTGGATGGTCGAGATCAAGCCTGACAGCAGGCTCGCTCAATGCCCGCCCGATCGCCTCCAGATCGCCCACGCTGGAGGCCGCGATGAGCCTCGATTGAGGGGTGTCGCGCCGTGCTCTGGGCGCTCCACCGGGAGGACACGAGAGTTCGAACGCTTTCGGATCGTAGCGGAGGGGCTCTGACTCAAGCATCCAGATGGCAACCTCGTTGAAGTTTAGGGGGCACGTCGGGGCTCAGGAGGAGCCGGCCGGGCTCAGTCTTGACACAACAGAGACACGCGAGTATGTTGGCAACGCTCCGCATAAAAGAAAGAAAAAACGGCGGAGCAAATGCTCCGCCGTGTTAGGTTCACCCACACCGGGAATGTCCGCAATCCGGGCAAATTTCGCATCCCCCGCTTTGGACTAGTCCACCGAAACCGCAAGCTGGACAGGTCTTTGTGGACCGTGCCGTCGAGGCAAACGAGTGAGGCGGGATGGCCTCCGTTGGTTCCGGCGTTGCCGCCGTCTGCAGTTTCACGACGTTGTTCGCCGCACCCGATTTCTCCGCGATCAGCTTGCGCGCCGCCAGGGCACGTTCCGAGGGCTGAATCATCCCGATGTCTCGCATGTGCTTGTCGAGCACCCCGCCAAGCTCCGCGACCAACGAGGGCATGAACTTGCCCTTCTGCCAGTAGCCGCCCTTCGGGTCGAACACCGCCTGCAGCTCCTCAGCGAGGAACGTGACGTCGCCGCCCTTGCGAAACACCGCCGAGATGACGCGCGTGAGCGCGACGATCCACTGGTAGTGGTCGAGGTTCTTCGAGTTGATGAAGATCTCGAACGGCTGGCGACTCTCGAACTCCGTATCCTCGTTGAGCACCATGTCGTTGATGGTCACGTACATGGCGTGCTCGGAGACCGGAGTCTTGATCTTGTACGTCGTGCCGCGCAGGCACTCCGGTCGTTCGACGTTCTCGCTCATCTCCACGAGTACCGGCTCGAGGCGCTCCGCGATGGGGTTCGCGCCCGTGACCGCACTCTGTTGCTCCAGCTTCGGCGCCTTGGCGCTCTGTTCAGCCGGCTTCCCCTGGGGGTCCGTCACGGCCTCCCCGGCCTTGGACTCCACCTCATACCCGA
>JAKAFQ010000619.1 GCA_021817875.1 Pseudomonadota bacterium | reverse complement strand
ACCTGGACCCACTCGCCGGCGCAGCCGAGCACCGGCTCGACCGGCAGATCGCGCGGATCGTGCGCCCGGTATTCGGCCTGCTGCACCCCATCATCATCCACGGTCTGGGTGAAATAGCCCTGCTCGTAGAGCAGGCCCACCGCCACGAACGGCGCGCCGGCATCGCTCGCCGCCTTGCAGTAGTCCCCCGCCAGCACCCCGAGTCCCCCGGAGTAGATCGGGAAGCTCTCGTGAAAGCCGTATTCGGCACAGAAATAAGCGGTCAGGGGCTCTTCGTTGTGCGGCGGCGCGGCCAGGTACGTGTCGAGCGTCGCCAGGGCCTCATGGTAGCGGGCCAGGTAGCACGGGTCTGCGGCGGCCCGATCGAGCGCGGCCTGCGGCAGGCTGCGCAGCATCAGGCGGGGATTGCCGCCGCATTGATTCCACAGCTCCGGGTCGAGGTCCTCGAACAGGGCACGGATGGGCCGGTGCCAGCTGAAAAAAAGGTTGCTCGCGAGCTGCGGCAGGCGCGACAGCGCCTCGGGAGCGACCGGAATGATCTCAAGCAGTGCGTTGCGCATGGCACGGGCAATGGAAACGGAATCCGTCCCGAGAGTCTAGCCGCTCGGCGCGGCCGGCGTCCTGATCCATCAGGGGCTTGCGCGGCGCGGCCCGGACGCGGCTCGCCCCTCGGGCTGCGCCGCGGGTACACTGCACGGGTGCCTTGAACCGGTCCAGAAAAAAACGAGGTCCGACATGCCGGGAATTCTCCGCAAGAGCCAGTGCTTCCCGTCGCTGCGCGCCGCAACCCTGCTGGTTCTCTCGCTCGCCTGCGGCGTGGCGCTCGCCCAATCGATGTCGATCGAGAGCCTGACGCACTTTCCGCGCGGCAGGCTCACCATCGGTGCCGCCGGGCACCCGGAGCGCTTTCGCGCCTGGATCGCCAACACCGTGGCGCGCCAGGAGCAGGGCCTGATGTTCGTGCGCGACCTGCCCGCCGACGAGGGGATGATCTTCCCGATGAGCCCGCCCCAGGTGGCGCAGTTCTGGATGAAGAATACGTATATTCCGCTCGACATGCTGTTCGTCGGCACCGACGGCCGGATCGCCAGGATCATCGCCAACGCGCGGCCGTTCTCGCTCGCGGTGCTCTCCTCGGGCGTGCCGGTCGAGGCGGTGATCGAGATCCGCGGCGGCGAGGCGCGCAAGCTCGGGATCACGGTTGGCTCGCCGGTCAGCTGGAGCAGGACCCCGCCGAAATAATCGGCTCGTCGACGCCGGGACTCGCTTCGCCGCATCCGGGCCCGCCCGGACGCGCGTTGGCACTCCGTTGTGCCTGAAAAGCTCTGGACAGAGTCCGGTATCCGCGTCGGTCAAATGCAACAATATGTCCGGATACAACGTCGTGACATCTGTTGTGTTGCAAATGAGAGACACTCTGTTCAGACTGGGTGAATTTCTTTTAAAAATGATTAAAATCAATTAGTTGATGTGTTGCCGGCGCCCTGTTGAGAGCGCTGCGTGTCGTTCGAATCTTTACAGTGTGAGAAATGCACGTGTATTCTCCGCCACATCGTGACAGGGCGGATTTTCCGCCCCGGCGAACACTGCATTGATCAGGGAACACTGCCCGGCGAGCCTGGGCCAACAACAACTCATTCAGACGGCGACCTGCGGGCGCGCCGCGGAGTAAATCCATGACCCTAAATCACCCTGTGACTGAGGCCGTGAGACGCGCGCTCGCGGTGGGCGCCATTGTCCTGCTGGGCGCAGGCAGCCTGGTCGCCCACGCGACCCCGGCCCCGGCCCCGGCCCCGGCCCCGGCCCCGAAACCCCAGCCGCAGACCACGCCCGCCCCGGTCAACCCCCCAGTGGACAACGGCAAGCGCAAGGCGCTGGAGACCATCGTGGTCACCGGGTCCTACATTCCGGGGTCCCTCGCCGCCACCCCGAATCCCATCCAGGTCATCTCGCTCGCCCAGATGAAGCGGTCGGGATTCACCACTGCGCAGCAGGTGCTGCAGCAGTTGACCGCAAACGGCCAGGGGCAGCTCTCACAGAGCTTCTCGGGCGCTTTCGCCTCGGGCGCGGCCGGTGTCGCGCTGCGCGGCCTCTCGGTCGCCTACACCCTGGTGCTGATCGACGGCCACCGCACGGCCCCTTATCCGATCGGCGATGACGGCGAGCGGACCTTCGTCGACGTGGCGAACCTGCCCTTCGACGCCATCAAGAGCATCCAGGTGCTGAAGGATGGGGCATCGGCGATCTACGGTTCCGACGCGATCGCGGGCGTGGTGAACATCATCACGCGCAAGACGTTCCAGGGCGCGCAGGTGACCGCGGACGGCGGTATGACCAGTCACGAGGATGGAAGCAACTACAGAGTCGGCGGGCTGTTCGGCATCGGAGACCTGGACACCAGCGGACACAATGCCTATATCGACCTCGAGTTCCGCAAGCAGAACCCCATCCTGTTCGCCGACCGCGGCTCGGCGTTCACCAACTACGACTTCCGGCCGGTCGGCGGCATCGACAACAACTACGGCGTGCCGAATTCACAGAACGGCGGCTTCCCGGCCATCACCACCGGTTACGTCGTCGATCCGAATACCAGCCAGATCGCCGGGTTCATGCCCGGGTGCACCCCGGCGCAGTTCACCGCGCGCCAGTGCATCGTCCCGAATACCTGGAGCCAGATCCAGCCACCCACCAAGACCATCGATGCGCTCGGCCGGGTGACGCAGGATCTGGGCGCGAACTGGCAGGCCTCGCTCGAGGCGAGTTACTTCGAGAGCACGGCCGAGCAGGTGAACTACCCGGAATCCACCCAGCCGACCGGCTGGCAGGGTCTTGCCATCGGTCCGGGCACGCCGCCGACTCTCATGCCGCCGGGCGCGGCGACCACCATCCCGAGCACCAACCCGTCGTACCCGAGCGGTGTCAGCCTGCCGTCGGCGCTGCTGTACTATTCGTTCGGGCCAGGGATCACCGAGACCGATTCGAAGGACTACCGGGCCGTGCTGTCGCTCCATGGCAGCATCGGCAAGTGGAACCTGCGGACGGCCGCCGGTTACACCGAGGATGACCTCCGGGTCATCGACCTCAATTACCCGCTGCTCGACCGTCTGCAGTCGGCCCTCGACAGCGCCACCAATCCCTACCTGGTCGGCCAGATCAACAGCT
>JAKAFQ010000051.1 GCA_021817875.1 Pseudomonadota bacterium | reverse complement strand
GCACATTGCCGATGATGTCGAGCCGCGGCAGCCAGCTGCCCTGGACGAGGTAGTACCCGCCGTCCGGCGCCGGGCCCGCCCCCGACATCCGGCAAACCTGATTGCGAAGCCGGCAGCCGATCGCCAGGCGCCCGTAGTGGAAGGTGTGGAAGAAGCGCAGAAAGCCTGATTCCAGTGCCGCGGTGACCGCTCCGGCGCCGCCGCCCAGGGCGGCGATGCGGGTGACCGCCTTCTGGCTGATCCGGTGCGCCGAGCGGTCGCCCGGCATGGTGTAGACCCGGGCGTCGAAGGTCACGGGCGACCAGTCGAACAGCTGCAGTCCGCGGATGTCAGCGTCCACCCGGCCGGTGATCGAGCCGATGGCGAAAGTGCGCGTGACCAGCCCGAGATCAAGTCCCCGTGCCTCGACGTCTGCCGACAGCTGCGGCCATTGGCCGAGCGGGTTCTGCAGGCGGATTCGCCGGCCGGTGATGGTGCCGTCGAAAACCCGGGCCACGAGGTCGCCGTCGAAGGTCAGCTGGTGATCGCGGTAACGCACCAGAGGAATGTGTCCGGAAAGCTGTCCGTTCATGATGGGCCAGCCGAACGCCCGGCACAGCCGCGGCATGCTGATGGGAGTGAGGTCGGCATCGAAATCGAATGTGGCCTGAGGCAGACCGAGGTTCCGCCCGACGAGGGTGTGGATGAGGATGGCGCCGTTGAACACCGGCAGGCGCGCATTGCCGCCGAGCAGCGCGAAGTTGCGCTTCCAGGCGAGGAAGGTGAGCTGCGCCGCGCCGCCGGAAAGGCCATACGCCCCGAAGCGGTTCCATCTGAGGTGCGACGGCAGGACCGAGCTGCCTGACGCGGCCGCCCAATGGATGCTGCCGTCGGCGTGCCGCACGAACAGCCGCGACACCGGATCGTCGAAGCCGAAGTTGCGCAGCGTCCCGTCGACGCGGGTGATGGCGTCGTGGGATATCCACGCCTCCCCGCTCGCTTGCCCGCTGCTGGTGATCGAGCCCTGCGCCTTCGCAGCCAGCGTCATCTGCAGGTAAGTGGCAAACGTGCCGGGAAAAAAGAGGTGAGCGACCTTGATGCTACCGGTCTCGATCTCTGGACGGGGGCTCAGTGCCACGACGCCGTGTGCCTCGGCGTCGATCACGCCCTGTTGCGCCAGAGCGAGACGCGTTACGTACACCGGCCCGGTGCCGTCCCGGCTCAGCCGGGCCCGAAGCGTCAGCGGATGGGCCGCGAGATCCAGGAATACGGGGCCTGCCAGTGCCTGCCCCCGCGAACCGCGCAGGGCGAGGCCCAGCCTCAGTCTGGTGCCCTCGCGCAGCAGCGTGCCGCTGAGTGACGCACCGAGCTGTTGCCCGGCAACCGTTCCAGCCGGGTTGGTGAAGTCGAGGTCTGCGGTCCGCGCCGCAATTCGTACCGCCAGCAAGGGATCGTGGGTCACGGTGATCCGTGCGTCCAGGCGGCCTGTGGCGCTGTAGCCGTCCGGAAGGGTGAACCACGGGCGCGCGAGCCGCGCGGCACGCGCCAGATCGATCCGGGACGCCGTCACCGAAAAAGCCCACGTGCCGGAGTGAGTGAGCGCCACGAGCCGCACGCTTCCCCCGGCCAGCGGGACCCGCGAGGCGGTGACGTGCAGGGTCTTACGGGTGGGATCGTACTTCCCGGAGAGCGTCGCGCGGATCACCCCGACCGTTCCGCCGGCCAGTGCCGATAATCGTCCGCCGCGGCACGCATACAGCGGTCCGCCCAGGCGGACCATCGCGCAGGTGAGCGCGATCCGGCGTAGCACCGGCAACCCGGGCCGCCGCACGCTCAGGGTGTCGGCGCGGACCTCCAGCCCAGGCGACGTGGAGTCGAGGCGAAGCGTCACTGTGCCGCCGGTGAGCACGAGGAGCGGCGAGGATACGTGGCCCACGCTGAGCACCAGCCGCTCGAACGCCCCGGCCGGTCGAACCGCCGCGAGGAAGAACAGCAACGGTGCCGCATGACGGGCTGACTGCAACAGACGCTTCATCGATCGATCATCGCTCGGATGCCGTCGCGGCCCTGCTGCCGCGCTGATCCCGTACCAACCATACTGCACGTTCCGCCACCCCGATGAAAGCGACTGCCCCGGCAGATCGGATCGCGAGCGGGGCGCACCCCGGGAACGCCACCCGGGTTTGCGGCCAGCACGGCCTGCCTGCCGCTACGCTACACTGTGGACCGCACTTGAGAGAGCCGGCAGAGGCGGCAGCATGGCAGACAAACGGGCGCGGTACGCCGGTGTCGGACAAACGGTTCCGCCGACCCTTCCGCGCGATTGGCTTGCGGAGGCGGATTTCCGGCCGCCGCGCTGGCTGAGCAACCGTCACCTGCAGTCCATGCTCGCCAGCATCGGGCTGCGCCGCAGGCCGATCGTGCGCCGGGCGGCGCCGCTGCTGGCCGCCCAGCGTGAACTGCTGCTCGACTGTGGCAACGGCGTTCGGCTGCAGTGTTTCCGCTCGCGCCAGGCGGAGGGCGCGCCCGTGGTGCTCCTGCACGGCTGGGAAGGCAGCGCGGATTCGCTCTACGTGCTGTCGCTCGGGCAGCAGCTGTTCGAGCGCGGTTTCGACGTGCTGCGACTCAATCTGCGCGACCACGGCGAAACCCACCGCCTCAACCGCGGCCTGTTCCATTCCTGCCGCCTGCCCGAGGTCGTGGGTGCGCTCCGAGAATTGCAGCGGCTGACCGGACGTCCCCTCCGGCTGGTCGGCTTTTCGCTGGGCGGTAATTTTCTGTTGCGGGCGGGCGCCGAGGCACGGGCGGCCGGCCTTGACCTGGTCCGGATCGTCGCGGTGTCGCCGGTGCTCGATCCCCATCAGACTCTGGTCGCGCTCGAAAGCGGATTCCGCGGCTACTCCCTGTATTTTGCGAGGAAGTGGTGGCGATCGCTCAGGAAAAAGCAGCATGCCTGGCCTGAGGATTACGATTTCCGGGACCTGCGAGGTACGAAAGATTTGCGGCGCCTGACGGCCGAGCTCGTGCGCCGCTACACCCGTTTTGCCAACCTGGACGAATACCTCGACGGTTATTCGCTCACCGGTCGCCGGCTCGAGACCCTCGAAGTTCCCTCGACGCTGATCACCTCGCTCGACGACCCCATCATTCCCCCGGCCGGGCTGTTCCACTTGATGCGGCCACCCTGCCTGAACATCGTCGTGACGCGCCGCGGCGGACATTGTGGCTTCCTCGAGCGGCTCAGCGGACCGACGTGGGCGGAGCGGCGTGTCGTTGCAGAGCTGACGCTCGAGTCATGGGCGTGTGCGGTATCGCTCGAGGCTCCGGCCGAAGAAGTCGCGTAGCCGCTGCCCCGGGGCGCATTCTCGGGGGCCTTCTTCCGGGGGATCCGTGCGTATCCCCTACGTGACAGAGAAGTGCGGCATGTCCTCGGCAGCGGTGCCCCAGGCGTACACTGACTGCATGCGAAGACGCGCCAGCCTCGACCGCCTGCCCGCCGCCCGCGCTCCCGAACTCGCGGGGCGGGAGTTCGTGCGCTCGGCGACTCTCACCAACGGTTTGCGGGTCATCGTCTGGCCCGTGCACCACATTCCCAACGTGGCGCTGAACCTCTGGGTACGGGCTGGAAGCCGCAATGAGGCGCCGGGCATCACGGGCCTGGCGCATTTCTTCGAGCACATGATGTTCAACGGCACCCGCCGGCACCCCCCGGGCGAGTTCGACCGGCTGATGGAGGCGCAGGGAGGCGCCAACAACGCCTTCACCAGCGACGACGTCACGGTGTATCAGGACTGGTTTCCCTCCTGCGCGCTCGAGCTGGTGCTCGACCTCGAGTCGGACCGGGTTGCGAACCTCGCTTTTGCGCCCGAGCTGATCGAGAGCGAACGCAACGTGGTGAGCTCGGAGCGGCGGCTGCGCGTGGAGGACAACAATCACGGGCTGCTCGCCGAGCACGTGCAGACAACCGCCTTTCTCACGCATCCGTATCGCTTCCCGACCATCGGCTGGCCGGAAGACATCCGGTCCTGGCGGATGCAGGACCTGCAGGCTTTCTACAGGACCTACTATGCACCCAACAACCTGACGCTGACTCTGGCCGGCGATGTCGATCCCGAGCGCGCCCTGGCGCTGGCCCGGGATTACTTCGAGCCGATCCCCACCCAGCCGCCGCCGGTACCGGTGCAGATTCGCGAGCCCGAGCAGCTCGCCGAGCGGCGGCTGCTCATCCGGCGCAAGGCGCAAACCCCTCTCCTGCAGTGCGCCTACAAGGCGCCCGCCGCCGCCGATCCGCGCGGCCCGGCGATCGAATTGCTGCTGTCGGTGCTGGTGGAGGGCGATGCCTCGCGTCTGCACCGCTCGCTGGTGGAAGATCAACGGCTCGCGATCGAGGTGGGCGGACACTGGCAGGAGGGGTTCGATCCGGGACTGCTGTGGCTGTCGTTGACGCTGCCGCAGGAGAGCGCGCCTGAAGCCGCACTCGCTGCGCTCGATCGCGAGCTGTCGGCGATCGCGTCCGAAGGCGTGACCGAGGCTGAACTCGTACGCGCGCGGAATCTCGCTGCCGTGGGCTTCTGGAAGAAGCTCGCCACCATAGATGGCAAGGCGCACATGCTCGGGGAGTACGAGGTGTTCCAGGGTGAGTGGGCCCGACTGTTCGACGCCCCGGCGCGTCTCGCGCAGGTTTCCCGCGCGCAGGTGCGGGCGGTCGCCGAACAGATCCTGGATCGCAGCAGACGCACCGTCGGCATGCTGATCCAGGAACCGGCCGCAAGCGCCGGCGAATGACGGCTGTGCGGGTGCCGGAGCATACACGCCTCGCATTGGATGACGGCGCCACTCTCATCCTGATGCCCCGGCGCGATGTGCCGCTCGTGGCGTGTCATGCCGTGATGCGCGGCGGGGCGCTCACCGATCCCGCGGCGCTCCCGGGCGTCGCTTCTCTCGTCGCCGGCCTGCTCGAAAAGGGCGCCGGCGGACGCGACGCCTATGCGTTCGCGGACACGGTGGAGGGCGTCGGCGGCGCGTTCGGCGCCGCGGCCGGGATCGAGGCCCTGACCATCCGGGCGCAGTTTCTGTCTCGCGATCAGTCGCTGATGCTGGAGCTCGTGGCTGATGCACTGCGTAGTCCGAGACTCGAGCGTGAGCAGTTCGAGCACCTGCGCCAGCGGCAGATCGAGTTCATCAAGGCCGCCAAGGACTCGGAGCCCGCGGAGCTCCTCGATGTCTACGGGCGGGCGCTGCTGTTCGGTGTGCACCCGTACGGCCGGCCGGTGTTCGGCAGCGAGACGTCCCTCGCGGCCATCGATCCGGATCACGTCCGGGAGGGTTACCGGCAGCATTTCGGTGCCGACAGGCTGATTCTCGTTCTGGCCGGCGACCTCGATGCACGGCGGATCGAGACGGCGGCCCGCAGCGCGTTCGCAGACTGGCGCAGGGCGCCGGTGCAGTTGTCTGCGGTTGCGCAGCCGGTGGCGGCCGGGCGGCGCGTGCTGCTGGTGGACTCGCCCGGATCGACACAGACGCACTTCTGGATCGGCAGCATCGGGGTCGAGAAGGGCTACCGGCGGCGCGCGGCGCTCGACCTGGTCAATACGCTGTTCGGCGGCCGATTCACCTCGTTGCTCAACGCCGAGCTGCGCATCAAATCGGGACTGTCGTACGGGGCGCGTTCAGGGTTCGTCCGCGGCAGCGTCCCCGGGGATTTCGCCATCCGCTCCTTCGTCGAGGCGGGCAATACCGGCCGGGCGATCGGCATTGCGCTTTCCGCGCTGACGCGCCTGCACGCCGAGGGGGTGACGGCGCAGATGCTGGACTCGGCCCGGGCCTACACGCTCGGCCAGTACGCGCTCGGGCTCGAAACCGCCGCGGACTGGGCGGCGATGATCGCGGAAATCGAGTTCTACGGGCTCGGCACCGCCTACATCGACGAGTATGGCGCACACCTCGCGGCAGTCGATCCGACGGCGGCCCGCGAGGTGATCGTGGAGGCGTTTCCGCAGCCGGATGCGGTGGTCATCGTGGCGATCGGGGACGCCGCGCGCATCCGTGGACAGTTGCAGGAGTTCGGTCCGGTAACCGAGATGCCGCTCACCGACCCGACTTTCCTGCCACCGGCGCCGGTGGCACGCCGCTGACACGGCGCGTCGCCTCCCGGGTCGGTGCGGCGGATCAACTGCGGTCGGTGGCGCTTCCGACGGATCATGCGCCGAGGCCGTCGCGTGTCGTCCGGCCTCGGTTGTTGCGCCTTTTCACGCTCGATAGTAGCATGGCCAACGAAATCCGCGGCGTTCCCGCCCGCGCTGACCTGCACTCCCAGCCTGTCGTTCCTGCAGCGGGGCCGCTGTCCGTCGGAAGGCGCCCCGTCGGACGGCACAAGGGTCCGGGCATCGCAGGCCATGCCGGTGTGCATGACAATAGAGCGCGGTGCGCCGCATTCTCCAACCTGAGTCGGCGCGCGTCGGCCCTCTGCTGGCCGGCCACAGCCTTCTGGAGGACAACATGCCGAAGCAGGCCAGACATCACACTGCACCGGACCACACGAAAGGCGCAAACTTGGGACCTCTGAAGAATTACATCGGCTTTCAGCTGCGGCGTGCGCAGGAACTGTCCTTTAGAGCCTTTGCCCAAAGGGTCGATGACAGCGATACCAGCCCGGGAAAATTTGCGATACTCTGCCTGATCAACGAAAATCCGGGCATCAATCAGTCCGAGCTGAGTCGTGCCGACGGCCGTGACAAGTCGACGTTGGCTCTAGCGCTCAAGGACATGGAGAAGCACGGCCTGGTCACACGCAAGCGTTCGCGCACTGACGGCCGGGCCCATGTTCTCAATCTCACTCCGCTCGGCAGGAAGCAACTCGAGATTCTGACGGAACACGCCCAGGCGCACGACCGGCGGCTCGATCAGATCGTCGGCGAGATGCACAAACCGCTGTTGATTCACCTGCTGCAACGGATCGTCTCTTCCCTGGAGAAGGAAAAGGGCTGAGCCGCGCCGGCCGCCGGCAGCTGCATGCGGCGGTGGCCGGCATCGGGGTTGACCTGCCGCCGCCTGTCCGGTTGGCCGATACGGGATGGTCGCATGGGATCGGGCGGCATGCGCTCGAGTCGCGACTCCGAGGCAAGCCCGGGGTGAAGGAGAAGTCCGGCGGCTCGGGTGTCCGGTGGTCATGGGCCTGCGGACGCACCAGAGCACATCCTCGACGGAACGCCCCGGTCCGGTTGCGACCGGAATCGGTGCCGAGTACGAGCGGAGGCCGTTCGCAGCGATCCTGACTTCCTCTGCACGAACGCGTCGAGCGGGCGCGAGGCATCCAGATGGTCGCATGTCCAACGGTATTTCGCGCCTGATGTGTCCGGTCGGATGCGCGCCGTTCCCAGGGTCTCCTTCTCGGGATCGCGCCGAGGCCGGTCACAAGCAGAACCCGCCCGCCCGGTCATCCCGGCGATAACCCGCTGTTTTTAAGTTTTTATTCCATTCGCGTCCTGCCTCGCCGGGATGCGGCGCCGCCGTGCCGTGCACGCTCTGCCACAAACGATGGTGCCGCGGAATACTTGCGCCCCCGACCGAAATATGGAATGCTCACAAACTAAAATTACATCTGGATGGGTGGGTTGCCGGAAATCGCTGTCCCCGACAGCGTCGAGGCGCCAGAACCGGGATAGAGAGGCATGAGAGCACTCAGAACGACGGTCCAGCGCCTCGAGCGACACCCGGTTCGTGGTGTGCGCGTATGACCCGCAGCATGCCAGGGACATTCCGCCATCATTCGCAGGTTTCGTAACACGTGGTCCGAGCGGACTGGCGTGTCGCCCCGGCAACCCTGTCCTCGACTTCAGTATCCCATCCCCCGCTTTTGATGCGCTCATCAGAAACACCGTCCGCGAACCGGGTTGCGCTGACGCGGCTGCGACCCCTGGCTGTAGCGCCCGGTCGTGTGCGAACCGCCGTGGGCGCCAGCCCGGGCGAGCGTGTGTCGGACGCGACCGGGCACGGCAGCGCGCACATTTTTTTGAATTGGCATCAGGGCGGCCCGCACCGGTGCCGGCCTGGAGGTTCACAGCGGTGCGTCGGATCTCACTGGAAGGTCATTTCATGAACAGACCGTCAGAATTCGGGCGCGGGCGATGGAGCGGCACAGCGGAGCATGCGGTGCGCCAGGTGAGCGCTGCGCGCACCAGCGAAGCAACGGAGAGGTGCTCGTGAGCGGCGTCGACGCCAAGTTCGATACCACCTACGAGTGGCAGGCCGTGCTGCTGCTGTTTCTGGGTTTCGGGCTGGTGGGACTCGATCGGTGGATCATCGCGCCGCTGTTCCCCACCATGATGCGCGATCTGCACCTCACCTATCAGGATCTCGGCTATGCGGTCGGGGCCTTGTCGCTCGGCTGGGGGACGTTCTCGGCGCTGATGGGCAATCTCTCCGACCGCATCGGGCGGCGACGGATCCTGATTCCCGCGCTGCTGGTGTTCTCCTGCATGGCGGGCGTGACCGGCATGGTGAGCGGAGTGGCCATGCTGGTCGCGATCCGGACCGTGATGGGCGGCACCGAGGGCGCTTTCCTGTCCACCAGCGTGGCGCTGACCGGGGAAGCCTCGCATCCGAAGCGCCGCGGCTTCAACCAGGGGATCCAGCTCAGCGGCTTCTCGCTGTTCGGCCTGGCGCTCGGACCGATCATCGCCACTCAGTTGCTCGCGGTGGTGCCCTCCTGGCGCTGGGTATTCTTCTGCGTCTCGATCCCGGGGTTCATTCTTGCCGTATTCGTGTACCGGGTGATTCGTGAGCCACCGCATCTGCAGCGCTCCGCCGCGGCCGGTCCACGTGCGCCATCGTTGCCCTGGACCGACCTGTTTCGCTCACGCAACGTGGTGCTCAGCATGCTCGGCATGATGTGCGGCATGAGCTGCATATTCGTGCTGGGCGCATTCATACCCAATTACCTGGTCGATTACCTGCACATGAGCGCGGTGCAAATGGGCTTCGTCACCTCCGGACTGGGCGTCGGCGGATTCCTCGGCGGCATCGCGATGCTGGCACTCTCGGATCTGATCGGTCGCAGGAGCACGGCCATCCTGTGTTTCACGGGGGCAGCGGTGCTGCTGTACTGTTTCATCCGCACCGGGGTCGAGCCGCTCATGCTGTTTCTGCTGCTAGGGGGAGTATCGTTCTTCGGCAACGGGGTGCTGTCGCTGCTGACCGGTCCGGTGGCCACCGAGGCCGTGCCGGCGCAGCTCACCTCCTCGGCCATCGGCATCGCCTCCGGCACCGGCGAGATTTTCGGCGGCGGGATCGGGCCGATGATCGCCGGCTACATCGCGCAACATTACGGCATCCAGAATGTCGTGGTGTTCTCCCTGGCGGGGCTGCTGTTGGGGGTCGTCATCAGCGCGGCGTTCATTGAAACCGCGCCGCGCCGTACCGCGGTGCTCCGCAAGGCCAAGGCAAAGGAGCGCCAGCCCAGCTCTCCATAGGGGCACCGATGAGAAACGCGCCAGGTGCCGGAGCCGCCCGATGCGTCAGCGTGTCAAAGGGGGAAACCCAGCCGGCGCGCCTCCAGACGCCACGGGGGGGTTGATGAACGCAGGGCTCGCGGGGCTCGATTCATGCCCGCCGGAGAACCGGCGGGGCGGCGCCCAGCGTCGCGACAGCGGCGTTGCGCGGCCGGTGATTCCGGACTTGGCGAACACGATGGACTTGCGAACATGAGTGCGGAGCTGGTGAGTTTTTCCACGCGGGGTGTGGCCGCGCCCCGCAAGGTGGAGGCATGGGATGAACACGCCTCCGGTCTCATCACTCGCCTGCACGTCGAGCCGTCGCCCGATGTCGCCTTCGACGCCAGCCTCAGGGCGACCGAAGTCGGTGGCATCCGCTTCGTGGAGGCAACGTCCACGCCCACGCGAGTCGTGCATTCTCATCCCTCGCCCGTCCGCTCGGACGCCGCGGCGTATCTGATTCACCTGCAGGCCGGCGGAACCTGCGTCAACCGCCAGGCCGGCCGCGAGGTGCTGCTGGGGCCCGGGGATTTCGTGCTGTGCGACAATACGCTGCCTTGTGAGCTGCTGCTGGGCGGCGACAACGCCATGCTCGTGCTGCGCATCCCGCAACCTCTGCTCGAACGGCGTCTGCCGATGCCGGAGGTCTACATCAACCGGCACATGCCCGCAAAGCACGGCGGCAGTTTGCTCGCCGCCCGGTTTGCGACCCTCCTGTGGGAGCAATGGCGGGTGTCGCCGTCGCCTCTGATCGGGGACCGTCTTGCGGACTCGGTGTGCAATCTGCTGGCGGCGGCGTTTCTGGAATCGGCCGACGGGCCGAGCGACGAGTCGACCACGCAGACTCGCTGGAGGCTGCGTCTCGGGCGCTTCGTCGACGCGCACCTGCGCGATCCGAATCTCACGCCGACGCAGATCGCGCGCCACTTCAGGATCTCACCGCGCTACGTGCACAAGCTGTATGCCTGTGAAGCGGAATCGCTCGGCAAATACATCCTGCGTCGCCGGCTCGAAGAGTGTCACCGCGCTCTCGGCGACCGTGCGCAGGCCGCAAAGACCATTTCGGCGATCGCTTTTGAATGGGGATTCAACAATACGACGCATTTCGCCCGCGTATTCCGTGAGCGATTCGGACATGCCCCCTCGGAACGGCGCCGCAAAACCCTGGTCGGCGGCCATTGAGGCCGCGCCGGTTCCCCGGTGGTGGGCAACCGGTTCCTTTTCGGCACTGTCGGGAGGCGCGTATGTTCGTACGATTCCCCGGTACGGCGGCAGCTCATTCCGGGTCGCCGACCAACAGGGTGGTGGGCGAATGAAGCGATTCCAAGGGCAAGTGGCTCTGATCACGGGCGGCGGCACCGGAATCGGCGCCGCGGTTGCCCGGCGGATCACGGAGGAAGGGGGACGCGCCATCATCATGGGCCGGCGGCGAACGCCGCTCGAGTCCACTGCCAAGACGCTTGGTTGCGCGTTTTTTTGTGGCGATGCCGCGGAGGCCGACTCCGTGCGCGCGGCCATCCGGTTGGCCCGCGCGCAATTCGGTCGGCTCACCATTCTCGTGGCGAACGCCGGCGGTCATGGTGTCGGTGATGCGCTCGCCACCGACGACAGGAGCTGGGCGCTCGCCGTGCGCACGAACCTCACTTCGGCAGTCGTGACCATACGGGAGTGTCTGCCCGATCTCATCGAGCAGCGGGGCAGTGTCGTGGTGGTCTCGTCCATCGCGGGCCTGTTCGCTGGGCCGGACGTCATGGGATATGTCACGACCAAGCACGCCCTGACGGGGCTCACTCGCTCGATTGCCAGGGACTACGGTGCGCGCGGTGTGCGGATCAATGCAATTTGTCCGGGCTGGGTGCGGACAGCGATGGCGGACGAACAGATGGAGGCGCTCCGGGAGAAACATGGTCTTGCGAGCATCGACGATGCCTACGCGCTTGCCACGAAACACGTGCCGCTGCGCCGGGCCGCGCGGCCCGAGGAAATCGCCAGCGTGGCCTGCTTCCTGGCCTCGGAGGACGCCGCCATGATGTGCGGCGCGATCGTGGTGGTGGACGGTGGCGCTGGCGTCGTTGATCTGCCGACCCTGGCGTTTTCAGACTGATCGGGCAGTTGCTTGGGGGTCATATCATGGCGAACGACACACCGGACGACTGGAAGCAATACGAGGACTTCGCGGCCGGCATCGACACGAACCGCCTGCCTTCCACCCAGGATCTCGCCGGTCGGACGTTCGAGCTGACCTTCGGCGCAGAGCGCCTGCGTCTCGGCTTTCAGAGCGCAGGCCGCGTCCTGTGGGACGATGGGCTCGCGCCGCACGGTGACGTCCGCTATGACGCGGTCCGGGTCGCTCCCTCGACATACTTCATCGATATGACGTTCTCGTCCAGGCCGCGGGAGGCGCTCACGGTGGTGATGAACACCCTGACGCATCGGACGATGTCCGTGCGCCAGCGCGTGCGTGAGCGCCGCATCGAACGCGAACCGTTGGTTGAGCAGCACTTCACGGCGGGCGTGGTCGACGCCCGTGTCGCGGCGCCGGGCAGCCCGGTCCCCGGCCCGACGCGCGACCTGATCGGTCTGCGGGCGTTCTACCGCTACAGTCCGGTCCATCTGTACGAGCACGTGTACCTGAGCTCGCAGCGCTATTGCTGGCAGTGCCTGGTCGGCGAGCAGCGTGGCCATGGGGATGTGGACCTGGCAACCACATGGAAGTTCGACGAGGATCAGTACGTGTTTGCCTTCCGCGAATTCATCATTCCGGTTGCTTCGGTATTCTTTTACAATTTCCGCGATCTGCGTTCCACAGGCAAGTTCCTCGGATTGAGCGGTGAGGGCCGCATCGAGAATCGCAACGCAGGCGCCTTCATCCAAAAGGCATCGATCACTCATTACGAACCCGGAACGGAGCCCGTCTGATGGAAACGGCCCTCGAAGTCGTCAAAGCCTTCTACGACGCGGCGGAATCCGGCCGGGTCGAGGATATACCGCAGCTGCTCGCGCCGCAGGTATGCTGGATAGAGATGGAAGGCTCGGTGTACGGTGGTACCTACCATGGACCGGCTGCCGTGGTATCCAGAGTATTCACGCGGCTCGCCACCGAGTGGCTGGACTATGCATTTCACCTCGACAGACTGCGCGATGCAGGTGACAGCGTGGTTGCCACCGGTCACTACACCGGGACGTACGTCAAAACCGGAAAGCCGATGCGCTGCCGTTCGCTGCACGTGTGGGACGTTCGCGATGGGCAGATCGTCCGGTTCGAGCAGTTCTGCGACACGCTCGTCATGAGTCGGGCTCTGTCTTAAGCTTACCCCTTTTGCGGGGATCGCTGCCCGGCTGACCCGCAGCGGGGAGCGCCGGTCGTTCCTCTTTGCTTCGCCGGGCCGGATCGCCCGATTGGGCCGTTCCTGCTTCGATTGCATGCGGCCCCGGCTGCAGGCTCGACATCAGGCGCGGACGTCCGGACGTCTTCGCAGCGAGCGGACCCGCCGACCACACGAACCCGCATCGACTTCTCTACCGACCGGATGCAGCCGGCCAGCGACGGCCACAGCATGCGTCGGATCCGCCGGTCCGTCCGCACCACTTCCGGTGTCGTGCCCGTGAAGCGTCCGCACCGCTCGGCAGCCTTCCGCGAGACAAGAGCGGCCCGCACTGCCGGCAGACGCTTCCCGCGGGTGTGCCCGGATGTGGTTTACCGGCAGCCTACCGCGGCGGTGCCGAGCCAATCGTTCCACGTCCGGTGCCGGCCAGATAGTATTAAAACCAACCAGTTAGAAATCAAAAGCTCTCTTCCCACCGCATCCCCCGGCACTTTCGGACAG
>JAKAFQ010000050.1 GCA_021817875.1 Pseudomonadota bacterium | reverse complement strand
CGGCGGCGGTTGCATCTGTAATCGTTTTCAGTAAGATCGGCATGCTCTACAGCGGCGAGAGTCCATCCATGGCGCCCTCCGAGTTCTTCCCTGGAAACCCTCCGTGGCGTCCTGCCGTCGCGCCCGCGCGCGGCGCCGCAAGCATCGACCTCCGTCCATCCGTGTCGGACACGGCGGCAGGCGACGCAAACCTGCCGGCTTTGTGCGCCGCGCCATGGTGGCCGCGGCGCGGCCCTTCGGGGCATTTCGACGCGCTAACGGGGGGCCTCCGGATCGCCTGAACCCGATTCTGCCCGTGATGTGCACGGGCGGCGACAGACCTGGAAGAGACCATGGCAACACAGCATCACATCAAGCGGGGCGTCAGCCTTTACAGCCTTCAGGAGGAATATTTCCTGCGCAAACTCGATCTGGAGGGTTGCATCGCCACGAGCGCGAGGCTCGGCGCACTCGGAATCGAATCCATCGGCGAACAGATGATGCCGGGATTCCCGAATCTTCCGGACGCCTTCTATGCCAGATGGCACCAGTGGATGGCGCACTACGGCACTGTGCCCACGTGTCACGACATGTTCCTCGACACCAAGCGCTACAAGGACCGACTGCTCACCGACGACGAAATGATCGAGTCCATCAAGACCGATCTGCGTCATGCCGCCAGGCTCGGCTGCAAAGTCATGCGGGTCCTGGTCAGCGTCAAGCCGGAAATGGTGGAACGCTGCATTCCGTACGCAGAGGAATGCGACGTGAAGATGGGGCTCGAAATCCACTCCCCGTTCCACTTCGATCATCCGTGGATCATGCGTTACACCGAGATGATCGAGCGGACCGGAACCCGTCACGTCGGTTATGTTCCCGACATGGGAATCTACGTCAAGCGATACCCACGCGTGATGCGCGATCATGCCCTGCGCCATGGCGCCACGGAGAAGATCATCGACTTCGTCTGCCAGGCATACGAAGAGCGGGTCCTGGCCGATTACGTCATTTTTGACGTGGGACTGATGGGCGGCAACGAAGTGGACCGCCGGTTCGCCGAATCGGTGCGCCACATCATCTGGTCCAATCCGCGCCGCATGCTGGAGTTCATGCCGCACATCTACCACATACACGCCAAATTCTACGACATGGTGGACGACACGCGTGAATACAGCATTCCGTACGAGGAAATCATTCCAGTGCTCATCGAGGGAGGGTATGACGGCTACCTGTCCAGCGAGTACGAGGGGAATCGCTGGATACAGGACGCCTACCCGGTCGACAGCATCGAGCAGGTGCGGCGCCAGCATGTGATGTTCGAGCGGCTGCTGGCCACGCGATGAGTTCCGGAGAACCACGATGTTTGACAAATACATGATCGTCGAGGACGGCTTCCGCAACGTCAGCGAGAATGGCCGCACCATCGGATTTCAGGTGAACACCCGCTTGCCGTATTACCGCGGCCTCGGCGTCTCCATGGTCGAAGACGTCTCGGTGACCGTCGACGGACAGACGTTTCCCCGGGACGCGGTCACCATCGTCCTGCGCGGCCGGCCCATGAGTCTCGAAGCCATGGAAGCCGACTATCACGAGCGCTGGGAGTTCGGCGAAATCGGCACGGTCATCGTCCGCAAAGAAGGCGGACTGGCGCCCGGCGTGCACCGGGTGGACCTCACGGACAGACTGCGGATTTCCTATCTGCCGTTTCCGCTGCTCGGTCACGACAGCAAACAGCTCGTACTGAAGTGAGCACCGGTCCGCAACGTCATGCCGCCACACGCCTTCGCGCCGAATTCATGAACTGGCCCACCCCGTACCGGAGCACGCGCGCTCGCGACGAGGCCCGCGCCGGCGCGGCGCAGCGAATTCCCCGCGGCAAACGCTGCGGCTGACGCGTTCAGGGGGAGTTTTCGCATGACGCTCACGCTCTATTATTCCCCCTTGAGTTGTTCCCTGGTGCCATACATCGCGCTGACGGAAGCCGGCGCCGGGTTCAACGTCAAGGCGCTCAATATGCACCGCGGCGAGCACACCACCGCGGAGTTCCGCCGGATCAACCCGAAGCAGGCGGTACCGGTATTGCTGATAGACGGCACGGCGCTGACCGAGAACGTCGCGATTCAGATCTGGATAGCGCGCACGTTCCGCGAAGCGCAGCTGTTGCCGGAAGACCCGATGCGGGAAATTCAGGCCATTTCCTTTCTCGCCTGGTGCGCCTCGGGCATACATCCCCGGCTGACCCCGAACGTCCTGCCGGAACGATATTGCGATCTGCCGGATTCGGCGCAAAGCGTGCGGCGCTGCGCGCAGACGCTCCTGCGGGCCAATTACGCGGTGGCGGAAGCGATGCTGGCCGACGGCCGCAACTGGTTCTTCGAGCAATTTACCACGGCCGATGTGTATTTCTTCTGGTGCTTTCGCCGTGGCATGCAGTTCAACGTGGACGTCGCGGATTACCCGCTGTGCCGGGCTCACTTCGAGCGCGTCTCCGAGCGGCCCAGCGCGCAGAGACTGTTTGCCTTCGAGAAGGAGGTTCTCGCCCGGTTCGCGGAAAATTCATGATGCCTCGGCGCGGCGCATCCGATGCGAATCTCCAGCACGGCCCGAGGCTCGGGGCGGCATTGGAATCGACCGTGTCACCCGCCGTGCTGACGGAACGGCAGACATGCTAGAGCGGACACTGGTACAGACGAGGGGGTTTCGCAACCTCGGTCCCATCGGGAACCGCTCGGGATTCGAGTTGTTGCTGCGCCTGCCGAATTACCGCGGGATGCGCTCCAGCCTCGTCGATGGAGTCGATGTCACCGTCGACGACCTCCTGTTCCCGCACGAGGCGAACCATCTGGTCGTGCAAGGGCGTGAGCTGTCGCTCGCGCAGCTGCGCCAGGCGGTCGATCTGCGCTGGACACTCGACGAACCGGTGATCGTCCGCGTAGCGAAGCCGGGTGGTCTTGCGGTCGGCGTTCACGACGTCAGCGTCGCGGTTCGCATCCGCCAGCCGTATTTTCCCATCGAATTTCAGCCCAGCATCATCCGCGAAACCCGCGAGGCAACCATCGTCTCATGAGCTCCGACGGCTTCCGATACGGCGTTTCCCTGTACAGCTACACGGACGACTACGGCACGGTCCTCACTCTCGAGGACGCATTCGCCCAGATTGCCGACCTGGGCGCGACGGGCATCGAAATTCTCGGCGAGGCGCACGTTCCCGGCTACCCCAATCCGGACCCGGCGTGGATCGATCACTGGCATGCGCTGCTCGCCCAATATCGGCTCGAGCCGACCAGCTACGGTTCCTGGCTCGACACCCGCTTGACGGTTTCCCGCAACATGACGGTGGCGGAGGCCGCCGCGGATCTGGTCCGCGACATCAAACTGGCGTCGACACTCGGATTTCGGTTCGTGCGCCCCAAGATCGGCGTGGTCTCCATCGACCTGCGGCCGGATCCCGTGTGGGAAGAAGCCGTGCGGCGCGTGCTCGACCTCGCCGCCGAGTCGAACATCGTGATCTGCCCGGAGATCCATGCGCCGACGCCGATTCGTCATCCGATCGTCGAGCGGTATGTCGAGTTCATCGAGCGTACCGGCAGCCGCAACTTCGGCCTGCTGATCGACACCGGGATTTTCCAGGATCGGCCGCTGCCGTACTGGCCCGGCGAAACGGAGGAGATGCGGCGCACATTCCTCAACGGCATTCACGTCGATCCCGAGGATTTCCTGCTGATCGCGAAATACGTGGTGTTCATCCAGGCGAAATTCCACCACATCAACCGCGATCTCGAGGACGAGCACATTCCGTGGCGAGCCGTCCTGCCGGCGCTGCGCCGGGCACATTACACCGGATACCTGTCGAGCGAGTACGAAGGCAGTCGCGAGCCCTGGCGCTCGCTCGAGCAGGTGCGTCGACAACACGCGCTGCTGCGCAGGATCGAAGCGGAGCTCGGACGGGTCGATCCATGACACGTCCGCCACTGCACGTCGTCGACGGCCATGAACCGCAGAGGCGCAAGTCCGTGGCCCAGGCGTGTCCGGTCGGAGGCAGATGCCGCTCCCGTCACGGGTTCATCGAGGCGATTCCCGACAGCACCGCCGTCGCCGGGCCCGCCCCGCTGATACGGGGACATCCCATGAGGCGATTCAGCTCTGCCTTTGGCAAGCGCCGCGAGGCATCGCCGGGTGGTGACGGTGCGCGAACGGCGATCGACGTTTCCCTCGGCTGCGGCTGCGGACGCTTCGCTGCACACCCTGGCGCCGTAGGCCGGACAGGCGGCGAGCGGCCGGGATGGTCGATGTTCGAGCCCGGACTGCGGCCTGCCTGCCGCCGGCATCGGCCGCAGCAGCGACATCCCCGCGACAGAATCGGCGCGCGGGCCGGGCGGCAATGACGATGGGGAATCGCGCAGCCGGGGCATCGGGCGGGACTTCTGCGGGCCTCCTGCAGGGCATCGGGCTGGTGGCCCTGTCGGCCATGCCGACGATGGCGATCGTGTCCCTGATTCCGAACCTGCCGCAGCTCCTCGCGCACTTTCGCCACGTACCCTACGGGGCGCTCCTGGTCCCGATGATTCTGACGATTCCCACGCTGTGCATCGCATTGTTCTCACCGCTCATCGGCATGGCTGCCGATCGGTGGGGCAGACGGCCGGTGCTGTGCATCTCGCTGGTGGTTTTCGCCGTCCTCGGCGTCATGCCCATGTTTGTGGACAATCTCTACGGTGTGCTCGCAACCCGCCTGCCGGTGGGGTTCGCGGAGGCCGGCATCAGCGTCACTCAAAACGCGCTGATCGGGGACTATTTCACCGGTGAGCTCCGCCAGCGATGGCTGGGTGTGTTCAGCGTGGCCAATCCGATCCTCGCGGCCCTGCTCGTGTTCGCCGGCGGAGCACTGGGCACGTTGAGCTGGCACGATCCGTTTCTGCTTTACCTGCTCGGCCTGCCCCTGCTCGCCTGGACCCTGGCATGGCTGCCGGAGCCGGCGCGCAGCGCCGCCGGGCCGCAAGAGCCCCGGGCCGGACAGGATGCCTTCCCATGGCGGGAAGGCGCCGTCGTCGGGGTTGCGACGCTCGGCATGGCGATCCTGTATTACGTGGAAGCGATTCAACTGGGACGGATCTTCGCCGTGCACGGCATCGGATCGCCGGCACAGATCAGCCTGTATGTCATCCTGGCGAGCATTGGCACCGTACTCGGTGGCGTCGTCTATCCCAGAGTCTCGAGGTGGAGCGCCGAGTTGCGGTTTGCGGCGGTGCTGTTCGCGTACGCCGTCGGCTACATCGGGATTGGCCTGGCACCGACGGCAACCGCCGCGCTCATTGCCGCGCTGGTCGCATCATTGGGCAACGGCATGGCCATTCCGGTCATGATCGGCTGGTCGCTCGAGCGATTCGGTGTCTCGCGGCGCGCACGCGGCATGGGCACCTGGGTGGCGTGCTTTTTTGCGGGATCGTTTTTCAGTCCGCCGATCGTGTCCGCCGTACAGCTGGCGGCCGGCTCTTTCCTGCACGCAGTGATGCTGATCGGCGCGGTGGCCGGTCTGTCCGGCGCTGTGGTCATCGCAATGAGACGTGGTCGCATGGCGTAAGGAGCGGGGGAAGGGGTGGATGCTGCCGCGCGCCGGAGGGAACCGGTGACGCGGGCCTGCGCGGTTCCGGGCCGGAGCCTGCCAGGCGATGCAAGCCCGACGTCCGTCCCGACGATGGGCACAGCGCAGGCCCGGCCGGCGAGTCATCCGGCGCGAACCGCGATCGAACCCGCGAACCGGCGCCAGAGGAGCAAGACTGCCGTCTCGATTCCCGTGCCCAACAGCACGGCGAGCGGGAACCGGAATCCCGGATGTGTCATCACGAACGGCAGCAGTCCCACGGCGAGTGCGGGCGGAACGTGCAGGTCGAGCACGCGCAGGACCAGGACGCCGGTCAGCACGCTGCACATCGCGCCGATCGGTCCCGTGCCCAGAACAAGCACGCAAAGCACTCCGGCGGTCGCGGTCAGTGCACAGGCGACCGGCAGCGCAACCGGTCGTCCGGCCCAGGGGCACACGGCGGGATGCGCGAACGCCTCGAAACCGATCACCACGAGCGGTGGGAACAGGACGAATCGCCATCCGGTGAGATCGCCCGCGAGAAACGCGAGGATGAGAAATCCAAAAAAGAAGGGTGTCCAGCTGAAATTCCGTGGTGGCTCCTCAACCTCGTCGTCCGCGACGTCCTGCACATCGCGCGCAACGGGCGCACTCGGCGCGCCGAACCGGGCGTAGAGCACGGCGAAACCGGCCAGAAACCCGGTGCCGACCAGCAGCGACGGCGGATACCAGAGGCTGCGGATGCCGAGCGTCAAGGGCAACAGGCCCGCCGAGATGGCCGGCGCGATCGGGGACCTCAGCACTGTGATCGCCAGCACTGAGAAACCGACGTCGAGCAGCACCGACAGCAGACCATAGGGCAGATTGCGCGCAATCAGGGTGCCAGCCACTGCCGTCGACAGGGGTGTGAGGATCAGCATCAGGGGCGCCCTGGCCCAGGTGCCCCGTGGCCGTTTGAAAATGTCGTGCCCGAGCGCCCCGAGCTCCGGGAACAGGATGTAATAGAGCCCGCTCGCGCCCGCGATGAGCGCGATCAGCCCGATGTAAAGCGCGGTGCCGGATTCCGCCAGCCACGCGGCGGGCACGTGAAGCCGATCCTGCGCGCCACGCCTCATTCAGGCCGCATCCCAGGATGCGGCGCTTCTGTCCCGTCGGCGGGCCGCGTGGCGCGGACGGATACCCATTGCAGCGGCAACGCCGCGCGCGCCGCGGCGAAAGAGCACGCCACCTCTGCCCGACACGGCCGCCGCGCACCACTGAGACCGCGGGCATCCGGGCCGTTCCCTTCTGCGCAGCCGGGCTCCATGAGTTGCCATCGGCGGCCGGCTCATGTCGCGGGCCGGCTCAAACACCCCGGGAAGACCGGCCTGCTCGGACCGGAATGGAAGAAGAGCCACCGGAATGTCCGCCGCAATGCCTGTCCTTTCCGAAAGAGGATCGGAATTATGACATTGATCGGTTGCGCGGACCGGCGGCATCGCCTCCGATCACGACCGGTCGGCTGCGGGCGCGAGCCAGCGCGCCGCCAGAGGCGGCACCAGGAGCAGGCTGACGATCGTCGAGGAAACCAGGCCGCCGAGGATCACCACCGCCATCGGTCCTTCGATCTCGTGTCCCGGCTGGTGCAGCTGGACGGCCACCGGCAGCAGCGCCAGCGCGGTCAGCAGCGCGGTCAGCAGCACCGGTGTCAGCCGTTCCTCGGAACCGCGCAGCGCGGTCTGCAGGTTCCACTGCCGGCCTTCGGCCCGCACCAGGTGATCGTAGTGCGACACCAGCAGGATGGTGTTGCGTGCCGCCATGCCGAACAGTGCCACGAAGCCGACCATCGCACCCAGCGTCAACGTCGCGCCGGTCATCGCCGCGGCGGCCACGCCACCGATCAGCGTGCTCGGCAGCGCCAGCAGCACCAGCAGCACGTGGCGGGCGTGGCCGAACGCCAGCGCCAGCAGCAGCACGATCAGTGCCAGCGCCGCGGCGGCATGCAGGTACAGCTGATGCGCCGCGGCGACCTGCGCTTGCGCAACCCCCCCATAACGCAGGTACACCCCGGCGGGCAGTCTCACCTCGGCGGCGATCGCCCGGCGCGCGGCCGCGGCGAAGCCGGTCTGATCGGAAGTGGTTGGATTCGCGGTCACCACCTGGCGGCGCAGCCCGTCCTCGTGATCGATCTCGCTGCGACCGGATTCCATCCGCAGCGTCGCGACGGCCGAAAGGGGCACCACCACGCCGTCGGCGCTGCGCAGCGGCAATGCCTCGATCGCCTGCGGCGAGGCGCCTGCCCCGGCGATGCGCACGGCGACCGGGATGGTGCGGTCCGGCTGTGCCAGCTGGCCGACGATGGTCCCCTGATACGCGGCGTTGACCGCCCGCAGCACGTCGGCCGGCTGCAGTCCGTACAACGCCAGTCTCTCCGGACGCAGTTGCACGTGCAGCTCGGGTTGACGCGGCGGCACCTGCAGGCGCACCTCGCCGGCGTGCGGCAGCCTGTGAAGCACCGCGGCGATCCGCTGGGCCACGGCGTCGTCGGTGTTCAGGTTGTTGCCGAACACACTGACGTCGAACGGCGCGGTCTCGCCGGAAAGGGTTTCGCCGATGCGCTCCGCCAGCACCGAATAGACCTCGGTGAGCTGATTTGGAAAATCGGCGAATACCTTGCGGATGCCGGCCTCGATCCGGCTCGGCGCATAGCCCTTGGCCGGGTCGATCTGAATGGCGAACTCGCTCTTGTTGGGCGCGTCCCGATCCTGCCCGTCCACGGCGCGGCCGATCTGCTCGGCGACGCTCTTGACGCCCGGAATCGCCAGCAGCCGCCGGGAGATCCGCACGCCGACGCGGGTGGTCTCGCGCAGCGAGATGCCTGGGCGCAGGCTGGCGTGGGCAATCAGGTAATTCTCGCGGAAATTCGGCAGCAGCCGCTGGCCGAACAGCGGCAGCAGCAGCGCACCGGCGATCCCCGTGCCGACCAGCAGCGAGAGCACCGCGCGCGGGTGACGGTAGAGACGCTCGATCGTGCGCCGCTGAAATCGCTTGCAGGAAAGGAGAAAACGCGCTTCGGCCGGTGGCTTGTGATTGCGCATCAGCAGCGAGCTCAGCGCCGGGGTCGCACTCATGGCCACCAGCAGCGAAAGGCCGACCGCGAGCAGGAAGGCCATCGACAGCGGACGGAAGAACGCCCCCTGGATGCCGGTGAGCATGACGATCGGGAGGAATGCCACCGCCACCGCGGCGGTGGCATAGAACACTGGCTGCCGCACCTCCAGCGACGCGGCGACGAACAGCTGGCGGGCATCGAGTTCCGCGCTGGCGGCGCCGGCGTTGCGACGTCTGCGGGTAATGTTCTCGACGTCGATGACTGCGTCATCGACGACCACCCCGAGCGCCACCACCAGTCCGCCGATGGTCATCGTATTCAGCGACAGCCCGAGCATTTCCAGGATCCATACGGCGGCCAGCAGCGACAGCGGTATCGAGGAAAACGAGATCAGCGCGCCGCGCCAGTCACGCAGCATCGACAGCAGCAGGATCACCACCAGCACCGCCCCAATCAGCAGCGACGTGCGCAGTTTGCTCAGCGCAGTCTGAATGAAGGTCGCCGGCCGAAGCAGCGCCGGATGGTAGGACACCCCTGCTTTTTTCAACGCCGGGGCAAGCAGATTCAGACGATGCTCGAGCGCCCGGGTTACCGTCAGTGTGTTCGCGCCGTACTGAGTTGACGTCTCGACCAGAATGCCGGGCTGGCCGTCGATGACTCCGTCTCCGAAGCGCGGCGCCGCGCCGTCGCGCACGCGGGCGACGTCACCGATGCGGATCGGCAGGCCTCGGCGCGTCGCGAGCACGGCATTCGCCAGCGCCTGCGGCGTCGCGCCAGGTGCCTGCGAGCGCAAGACGATGCGCTGCGACGGCGTCTGAATGTAGCCGCCTCCGACCAGCCCGGTGGCCCGGCGGGTGGCGCGAAACACCTCATCCAGCGACAATCCATCGGCGGCCAGCTTCCGCGGGTCGACGATCACCTGGCGCTCACGCTCGGCTCCGCCATAGAGCATCACCTGCGATACCCCGGGCACTGAGAGGATCTGCGGTTCGACCACCCAACGCACCAGACCGCGCAGCTGCACCGGCGTCAGGCGGTCGCTGGTGAACCCGAAGTACTCGAGATACTGCATCGACGACGAGAGCGGCGACAGCAGCGGCAGACCGACGCCCGCCGGCAGAATGCCGGCGGCTCCCGCCAGCCGCTCGGTGACCACCTCGCGCTGCCGGTACGGGTTGCCGCGGCGGCTGAACAGCACATAGATCGTCGACAGGCCCTGGATCGATTTGGAGCGGACGGTCTCGACACCCTCCGTGCCGGCGAGAAGCCCCTCCAGCGGCCGTGTCACCAGCGCCTCGACCTGTTGGGCATCGAGTCCCGGCGCCTCGGTCTGCACGGTCACATGCGGCGGAGCGAAGTTCGGGAATACGTCGAAGCGCGCATGCAGCAGCGCCGCGATGCTCGAAACCGCGACCAGGATCGACAGCGCCGTGACGATGCGCGGATGTGCCAGCGAGGCGCGGACGATCGCGCTCAGCATCAGTCGTCGCCGCCGCCGATGCGGCCGAGCCCCTGCAGCGACCACAGCACGCCGGCGCCCTGAACGACGATACGGTCGTTCGCATGCAGGCCGGACACCAGCCAGGCACCGCCGATGGCCTGCAGCGGCGTCACCGGCAGCGGCGCGAACCGCGTGGAGCCGTGCTTCGTCACCTCAGGCAGCGCGCAGTACACATAGGCACCCCGCTTCCCGTAGAGCAGCGATCCGTCCGGCACCATGCGTCCGACTTGCCTGGGGCCTTCGAGCCGCACCGGCAGCTGTGCGCCCGGGCCCAGACCGGGCGGCGGCTGTGCAATCTGCAGCAGCAGGCCGACGCTCTGCAGCGGTGCCGACGCCCGCGGCAGCAGACCGAGCACACGCGCCGGCCACTCGACACCATCGACATCGACCAGCGCCCGCTTCGGAAGGGTTCCCAGGCTGTGGCGGCCCGGCAGGTCGGCGCGCAGCAGCAGCCGACGGCCGGCGGCGACCCGTTCAATCAGCCTCGCGCGCCGCGCAGGACTGAGGCGCGTCAGCGGCTTCCAGCGCAGCAGGAACTGCATCCGCGCCTCCCGCGCGCGCACCCGTGCTTCGGTCTGCGCCGCCTCGGCCGCCTGCAACGCCTTAAGCGAGGCGTTCGCGCCGCGGTACAGCCTCTGCAGTCGGGTCGATTCCGCCGTGGCTTCAGCCGCGACGGCCCGGGTGACGGCGAGCCGGCCGGCATCAGCCACGAGACGCGACGGATCGAGGACCCGGCCGTAGGCGTCGATGCGCTGCGGCGCCGTCGCCTGAGCCGCCGGCGCAATCACGATGCCGACCGCCCGCTGCTGCTCGGCGCTGAGCGTCGGCAGTCGGCTGTGCCGTTCGGCTGCGGCCGCCGGGTAGCCGACAGCCGTGGGCAGCGTGGCAGACAACAGCAGCGCCGCGCAGACCGGCAGACGGCAGCCGCTCAGCCGGCTCACCGGCGGACTCCGGCGCCGGACAAGAGTCGGGGAATATCCGCTGAGCCAATCCGTAGTGTCGTGTCCGGCGCGTGCCAGGCGGGCCGTGCCGGGGCATGGAGTGCCATCAGCCCGGTCAGCACAGAAGCGTTGGAGTTGGGAGTCCGTCCGCCTGCATCGCCCGGCTGACGCGCCGACCCACGATGCCGCGGGCAAACACACCCATCACGAAGGCGACGCACTCCCCCGGAGTTGCCATGTGGTTGAAACCGGCAGTCCACATCTCGTTGGGTCGGGAGTATAGTTTCCCGATGGTCATCCGAGCGCGGACACACCGCCGGTCGACATCATCCGTCGGATCTGTTCTGCAAACGATACACTTTGCGCGCGGCCTGCTGATGCTGGCCTGTGCCGGTGCGCTTGCCGCCTGTGCCCACTTTCAACCGCGGCCCCTGTCCGCCGCAACCAGCATCGCAGGCTTCGAATCGCGCTCGCTCGAGGCACCCGGGCTGCGCGCGTTCCTGGCGGCCAATCACGTCCCGGCTCCGGCGCCGGGTGCGGCGTGGAATCTCAAGGCGCTGACGCTCGCGGCGTTTTATTACCAGCCGGCGCTCGCCGAAGCGCGGCAGAAACTGCTCGCGGCGCAGGCTGCCCGGATCACCGCGGGCGAGCGGCCCAACCCCTCGATTTCCGTCACACCGGGGTACGATTCGGGCGTTCCGGGGGAAATACACCCCTGGCTCGTACCCCTGTCCTTCGATTGGCCCATCGAAACCGGCGGACGGCGCGCCGATCGCCTCGCAGAAGCGCGCCACCTGGCCGCGGCGGCTCGCTGGGAGCTGGTCGGCACGGTCTGGCGGGTGCGCACCCGGGTGCGGGCCGCGCTGCTGGCGCTGTGTGCGGCAGGCCGGTTCGAGTCACTGCTCGGGCGGGAAGACTCGACGCGCCGGACGGTCCTGCGCCTGCTCGAAAACCAACTCCGGTCGGGAAACGTCTCCAGTTACGAGATCGCGCAGGCACGCATCGCTTTGGAGCGCACGACACTCGCCAGGCAGGCCGCCGTGGGCCAGGTGCGGCAATCGCGCATCGCCCTGGCCGGCGCGTTGGGAATTCCCCTTCATGCGCTCGCCGGCGTCAGATTATCGTTCGTCGTTCTCAATCGTCTTCCGGTGACGATCCGCCGCGAGCAGCTGCGGCAGCGGGCCCTGCTCGGGCGTGCCGACGTCCGGGCCGCTCTCGAGCGCTACGCCGCCAGCCAGTCGGCGCTGCAACTGCAGATCGCGCGCCAGTGGCCGGATGTTCATCTTGGACCCGGGTTCGCCTGGAATGCGCAGCTTGCGGGCGACAGGCAATGGGAACTCGGGTTGTCGTTGCCGCTGCCGATCCTGAATCACAATCAAGGTCCGATTGCCGAGGCCAAGGCGCGGCGCGCACTCGCTGCCGCGCATTTCCTGACGGTTCAGGCGGACGCTGTCACCCGGATCGACAGCTCGCTTGCCGCGTACGATTCGGCCCGCTCGCAGCTCATGACGGCAGACGTCCTGCTCCGCGGTCTCGAGCGTCAACTCCGATCGGTTCATGCGCAGGTCACGGCGGGCGAACGCCAGCCGCTCGATCTGCTCACCGCCCGCTTGGCTTGCGAGTCCGGCGCGCGAGAGCGGCTCGAGGCGCTGGTACGGGCACAGCGGGCGCTTGGCCGACTCGAGGCTGCCGCTCAGAGTCCGCTGACCCTGACCCATGCCACGGTGGCTGCCGCCGAGCACCCCATCAACCTGGCCACGCAGCACCCCTGACCCCTGGGAATCTCACCGGGCGCCCTGACGGCGAATCCCGTCCGATCGGCTCACCCGTCGACGAATACCTGCTCCAGCGCGAGTCTGATATCAGTCCCGGCCCCGATAGCGGCCCACCGGGGGAGACGGCGCCCGGAGAACAAGGGGGACTCGAACCCTCGACCCCGGCATGATGAGGCTTAAGGACGGCTATTCGCTCGACGCTGGATCCAAGTCACATGTGGAGTATAATGTGGATTAGCGTCCACACTGGTATCCACAGCCATGAAGACGATTCAGATGACGATTGATGATCAGCTTCTCAAGCTGGTCGACAAGATGAGCCGCGATAGGAGGACTACGCGCTCGGCCTTCATCCGGCACGCCCTTGAAGCCGAAATTCGCCACCAGCACCTTCGAGACGAGGAAGCGCGCCATGCCCAGGGCTATGCCCGCCATCCGGTGGCTCCTGGGGAATTCGACGTCTGGTTGAACGAACAGGACTGGGGCGCTCGGTGAACCGGG
>JAKAFQ010000049.1 GCA_021817875.1 Pseudomonadota bacterium | reverse complement strand
CCGATCTCCTGGTAGTGCCGTTCACCGGCTTCAGGGCCTTAATTGATCGCTCAGTGAGCTTTTCGCCGGTACGCATGGGCTGATACCCCCCAGGCGGAGGGGCCAGCGCTCCAACTACCCCGCCTTGCACCCCCATCGCGCACGCTCTCGCAAGGTCCAACAGGGTCCGGCTTTTTTCAGATCGGAGCTACGTACTTGATTATTATGGCTATATGCACAAAGCGGGAGTGGGTGAGAGAAGTGATTGGTGGGTGCTGAGGGAATCGAACCCCCGACATTCGCCGTGTAAATAGGACATTACCTATCTACATTTCAAATAGTTGCGCTCTCACTTCCAATTATTGGCACACTTCTGGCACACTTCGGTCATGGCAACGATCCGAAAAAAGGGTGAGTACCAGTGGCACGTGCAGGTCCGCAAAAAAGGGTATGCCCAACAAACACGGACATTCAACACGAAGGCCGAGGCCGTCGCCTGGGCAAATATGACCGAGTCGGAGATGTCGCGTGGCATCTGGATAGACCGAGGCGAAGCCGAGCGCACCACCCTGCGCGAGACGCTGGACCGCTACTCGCGCGAAATCTCGGCAAAGAAACACGGTGCCGTCAAGGAACGCTCCGTCATCGCCGCTCTGCTCGCCGACCCGATCGCCAACCGCCCCATGGCCACGATCCGCAGCCAAGATATCGCCACACTACGCGACGGCTGGCTGCACAAGTACACCCCGGGCACAGTGCTGCGCCGCCTGATCCTCCTCTCCCATGTGTTCACGGTGGCGAGAAAGGAATGGGGAATGGAAAGCCTCTCGAACCCTGTCCAACTCGTCCGCAAGCCGCAGGTTCGCGATCAGCGCACCAGGCGAGTCACGCCAGCAGAACTCAACGCCATATCGCGCGCCAGCCAATCCGCTGTCCTGCCCCCCTTCTTAACGCTCGCCGTCGAGACTGGCATGCGCCGCGGCGAACTGTGTCAGGTGCGATGGGAACATCTGGACCTTACCCGCAAGATCGCGCGGCTACCCGCCGAAATCTGTAAGAACGGCGATGCCCGCGACGTGCCGCTGTCCCCACAGGCAATCAAGACGCTGCGTACCGTCGGCCAGCGAACTTCAGGGCTGGTGCTCGGGGTCAAGGCGGACACGATCACCTTGGCATTCATTCGGGCGGTCGCGCGGGCACTGAGGAAGTATGTTGAGGAATGCGAAACATCCGGGCACTCACCCGATCCGGAGTTCCTGACAGACGTGCGCGTACACGACCTGCGGCACGAGGCTACCTCGAGGCTCGCCACTCGATTTCAAATGCATGAATTGGCCAAGATCACTGGCCATAAGAGCACACAGATGCTTCTACGGTACTACCATCCAGACGCAGCCGAACTGGCAAAAAAGCTCGGGAGAGCATCAAGATCGCGCCCCTCCCCTTGACCGCGCGACGCGCCTTTCGCCGCCGCGAGCGGATATAACAATAAGAGTAAGGCACTCTTTACACGCGCTCCCGTGGCGACGTACGCTTGGAGTGCTGGAGAATATCGGACGAGGATCATTCGTTTTGCGGATGCGGCGGAGTGCCGAGGCAGCAGAGCACGTTCGAGGTGAAGGACTTCAACCGACCAATTCGTCAAGTCGTAAAAAGGTTCTCCCCAGTCACGGATGACGATGCCCTCCACAACGCCCTCTTGAGGGGTGCGCTCGCTGGGCCGAGCAGTAAACAACTGAACTCCACCGCGATCCGACGGTTGCGGGCGTTCCGGTTTACTGACCGAGGCCCGTCATGTCTACCGCTGAGCGTACCACCGTCGCACCGACTTCTGCGGCACGCCCTCTCCCCCTCGCCGCCATTCGCGCCTACCGCAAGACCGGCTGCGCCGTCGTCACCATCGAGCGCGCCGGCCGCGCTCCCCACCGCCATCGCCTCTCGCTCCGCCGCTACGCCGCGTTGCGGGAATGGACCATCACCCGCGCGCCGCGACGCTGGTGCACGTCGGGCTGGTGGGGGCACCGGTCCATCGCCGTCTCGCTGTGGGAGGCAGGGACATGAGCCTTTCCTACCACCCTGTGCGCGCCCACCGCCGGTGTCAGATTGACGACAGGGCCGTTCTGTTGGTGCTAGACATGACGTTTGACGGACGCGAGAGTGTACGGTGGTCCTTGCGCGGACCCGCTCGGCGTCGTACACTCCCCGCATCATGCACACGACCGCCAACAGCTCGCTCTTCCTACGCTGTCGCTGGCGACGCCTCGGTATATCGCACTGTCGCGATTGATGAGCTCCATCCGCGCCCAAGCGGTGCGGATACTTCCACGCTATTGATTCTCGGCTCTGGACTCCGACCAGTAGCCGCAGTGCGTCCCCGTGGCCGAGCGGTGAGGTGCCTGGACGCAACCCAGGCGAGGCGGGTTCGACTCCTGCCGGGGACTCCATCGATGAGACTCATTTGCGCGCGTAGCTCAACTGGTAGAGCAGCGGTCTCCAAAACCGCAGGTTTGGGGGTTCGAGTCCCTCCGCGCGTGCCATCGCCTTACGGAAGGTGCTGTATGACTTCTGACATCCGCGTCGTGCGATCGCGGGGCCCTGATCTCGATGAGCAGCGGCGGCAACGCCGACAACTCATCAACCGGCCGATGTGGCGGTTTTTCGAGAATCACGAGCACTTGGCGCTCGACAATTTGGTGCGCGAGCAACCGCAACCGAACCCAGCTGAAAGCACACCGCAGGGCGACGGCACGACCGTGCTCGAGGCGCTTCTGGCGGCTGAGGCGGCGGAGCAGGAGCGAGAGCGGCGTGAGGAACATAGCGTCCGCGTGTTCGACCCTGCCGCCCTCGCGCAAGCCCGGGAAGTGCTGGGAAACAAGCCCGCAAATACGCGGGACGCCACAGCGCACGCCCGCAGTGCCGCCTGCCTCGATCGAGCCGCACGGGATGAAGGCTGGCGCTCGGTCCCGTGGGCCGGGCCACAGGCACTCTACAACCCCTTCGCGATACTCGCCGGCCAGGAAGAATACGCGAACTTCCGCGAAGTGCTCCAACACCTGAGCGTACAGTGGACGCTGGCGAATCGCGCGCACGCGGCAACCGATGCGCGTATCGACCCGATTCTCCTGACCGGCGATCCCGGCGTCGGCAAGATCATTTTGCCGCTACGCTCGCCCGACAGATCGGCGTGAAAATGTCCGTCTATTCGGCCGGTGGCGCACAGGACGGCATGCAATTGTGCGGAAGCGACGCTCGCTGGAGCGGCTCGCGCCCCGGCATGGTGTTCGATGCGCTCTCCCTCCATGACAGCGCGGCACCCATCCTGCTCGTCGACGAGGTGGACAAGCTCGCGCCCGAGAGCGGTGCGTATCGCGACACACCGGCCAATACACTGCTCGACCTCCTGGAGGTGGACAGCTCACGACGCTATCGCGACATGTCGTTGCAGCTCGAGATGGATGCGAGCAAGATCGTCCTGATCGCCACCGCGAACGAGCGGGAGCGCATCTCGGCGCCTTTGCGCTCACGCCTTGCGGAATTTCACATCGCGCCGCCGAGCGCTGAGCAGCGGCGGGCGATCCTCGGGCAGTACCTCGCGCGGCTCATCGAGACGCATGCGTGTCCGACCGCTCTGGTGCTCGATGAGGCGAGCATGGGAGCGGCCCTGGAATCGGACCTCGACACCCGCGAACTGCTGCGCATGGTGCGCAGCGGCTTCGCGCGGGCGCTCGTCGCGGAATCGGACCACGTAGCCCTTTCGCCCGTCAGCCGAGGACCAACCCGGCGGCGGATCGGATTCGTATGAAAATCCGCGTCCTCTCCGACTTGCATCTGGAATTCACCGACTGGACTCCGCCGGCCGTCGACGCCGATATCGTCGTGCTGCCCGGCGATATCCATGCGGGCGTAAAAGACATCGCCTGGGCGCGCCGGCATTTTCGGCTCACACCCGTAATCTACGTGCCGGGGAACCACGAATACTATGGCGAGGACCTGTCCGAGCACATCGAGGCGATGCTCCAGGAGGGGCGTAAACGCGGCGTTGATGTGCTCGATGGGGACGCGCTCGTGCTCGGTGGCGTGCGCTTCCTCGGGGCGACACTTTGGACAGACTACGCTATCGATGCGAACAGCCGCCCCGCGGCCATCGAGCAGGAATCGCTCTACGCCCGCGAAGCCATGGAAAATTTCCACGTGATTCGTAATAACGGCAATGGTTCGCTATTGCCTCGGGAAGTACTTGTGATCCATCTGTCCCGCGTCGCGTGGCTACAGGCGAAACTGAAGGAGCCGTTCGCTGGCTCGACCGTCGTCGTCAATCACCACGCTCCAAGTCCGCGGAGCATCGCGCGGCAATTTCATGGCTCGCAGCTAAATGCCAGTTTTGTGAGCGACCTCACTCGCCTCATGGGTCGGCCTCGCATCCGCCAGTCACAATCGACGCGACACCGGCCCGTGATGCCGGCGCTTTGGATTCACGGACACACGCATAACTCATTGAACTACATCGAGTGCGAAACCCGTATCGTGTGCACCGCTCGGGGCTATTCCCCCTATGAGCCGAACCCCGATTTCGACCCGGCACTCGCTGTCGAGGTACCCCTATGACTGAGACGAATCCTTCCCTACCGCTGGAACGAGTATCCGATGAGGTATGGGAAAAGCTCGCCGGAGAATGGTGGGCGACGCTCACCGACGAGGAGCGCGAGAATTGGCTGGATCGCGCGCAAGCAATCCGGGGTGAGCGGTCGGTCGAGGCCGCCTACCTGCGCATGTGCTCGGTATCGTCCATCTGTGAGATCGTGAGCCGACTGCAAGGCAATGGACCTGAGCAAGCCTGACGGCATCGAGAAGCTCAGGCCGGGCAAATAGGACGAGGGAGCCCCCCGGTCATGGTGAGCGTCGTGCCAGGGTGAATGCCCGCATCCGGCCCCTGAACCGTAATAGGCGACCGTTCGCTTTGCAGGGACCAGCGACACTTTCCTGTGCTGAAGCCGTGAGCCACGCTGTGGACGGCGCGGCGGTCACACTGCTTGGATCGTCACCGTCAGCACCTAGGGCACCGGGGCGCTGCGATTTCGGCGCGCGGGGTGTAGGATTGCCCGTGGTTATCAGCCTGGGGCGCGAACAATGAGGCTCATTAAATGCCCGACCTGCGGTGGAAAGGTGTCCGAGCAAGCCCCAGTCTGCCCAGACTGCGGCCACCCAATCTCCGAAGAGATAAAGAAACAGGCGGCGGGTCGCAAAGGCTGGCGGAATGCGATCATCGTAGTTGCAGTCCTGGTTGGGATAGTGTGGTTCTTATCAAGTATTAGTGAAAATAACAGCCCAACTCCCGATTCGAGACCCGCCCCATTCGTCCGTCATGGTAGTAAACGGGCAAGCGAGGTAACGGGTGTAATTCGCACTATCGATAGGGACTTTGCGGGTAATATAGTTCTCCACCTCGATGAGGGCAATGGATCTTCAACTGCTGGGCTGACGCTCGACGACAACAGGGATTATGCCGAGACTTTGAGCAAGGGCGAAACGGTGACTGCTTCTTGCAAAGACATGGAGCGTGTTCTCAATAAAGCGGAAGGGAACCATTGCAGCATAGACGTGGTTGGACTCGGCGAGGAGGTAACGGCAAGTTGGCGCGGATTCCATAAGGTCGCCCACTCATACATCGCTTGCCCGGACAAGAGCGAGATGTCCACTCTCGAGAATCCGACAAAGACGGATCCCCGAGGCTTCTGGAAACGGCTTAACGCAGACTGTGTGGGCCTCGATCGAGGAGAGAACGTTGACGTCATTAGTTACGACGATGTCCGGACATCAGGAGTAGTGATCACGGAAGTACGCGTGCCGGGCCGCCCGGGTACATTCTGGACTATAGGCGACACTCTCGTTGGAGACGTCTGCGTCCGAAATGGAGTGGGCAAGGCTCCTCCGTGTCATCAGTACACTGTGCCCTACCGAACAATGGCGTCTGCGCTTTTCGCTGCGTATAGAAACTACGACGTCCCTTGGCAGCTCACCAATGGCGAGCGACCAGTTGAAATAACCGGAATGGTTCGCATCATCGATAGGGATTTTGGCAACGGCGATGCAGCTCTTACTCTCTACACAGGAAGCAGATCTTGGGGCGACATGCTCGATGTGCCCGACAAAGTTAAGGCAGCGAAACTCAGCAGGGGTGAAACAGTTACCGTGCTTTGCAAAGGCGTGAAGCCTGTTGGCGATTATCTTCCGTTGGGCAGCCAATGTGGCATTTTGAATATCGAACCAGAGGACGTAACCGTTAATTGGCGCGGTTTGCATAAAATCGCCCGCGCAGGGTTGGCTTGTCCATCGGAAGTGGGGATGTTGTATTACATCAGGGGCTCAAACGAGATCGAGGTTCAGCCCGGGAGTCCTGATTCGGATGACCCAATGGGCCTGGCGGCCTTTGGGAATTGTGGTGAGTATACAAAGAGAGGAGAGGTGGTTGACGTCGTGAGTTACGACAAGGCGGGCGGTAGTGTGATCATGGAAGTGCGCCTGCCCGACCAACCCGGCACGTTCTGGATCCCAGGCGACGCTCTCCTTGGGGAAGTTGCACCTGCGAACGATGATCAATAATCGCATGGCCGCGCAACATCGCTGTTGTTCTTAAGTACTCGTCGGACCGACCTTCAACCCCGGCCTGTGATCTCGCCCAGTAAGTCCGAGGATCGCGGCGACCGTCAGTACGATGCGATGCTCACGTCCTCGTGCGACTCACGGGCTTGCACCAATGGCTTCGAATCCGCGCGTCCCCTCGAGAAAGAAGCCGCAGGCATTCTGCCCGGCGGTGGCTGGCGTCTCTGGAACTCTGTCGGGATGCACCCGGCGTGGATCCAGCATGTTCAGGATATCGACGGCCAGCGCGTGTGGGCCTCAATCTGCGCCGAGCAGCTCACGTCGTGGACCCGGCTCGCGGCCTTGGCTGTGCATCCTCAGCTGATCCTCGCGACCAGTAACGCGTGGTGGGCCTGCCTGGGAACAATGCCCCGGACAGCCAGGCCGCGATCACCGTGGCCTGGGCGCGACCTATGCGCGCGGCCGTGATCGCCGCCGTGAATCACTGATTCCGGCCGGTCACTGGACCTCCCCTGAGCTATAATGCTGAATGCCTGAGGAGCGCGGAATGGCCCAGCAAGATAGCAAGAGTGAGTTCGACGCCTTCGTTCGGGCGCAGCAAAAAAATGCGCAGCCGGATGTTGACTGGAAAAAGGAACGAGACGACTGGCTCGCTTATCTTGATAGCCTCTACAAGGAGATAACAACACTGCTGGGTGAATACATCCAGAGTGATCAAGTCCTGGTACGATATCATGACGTCCTACTCAACGAAGAAGGAATCGGGCAGTACAAAGCGCGGCGGCTCATCATAAAAATCGGTGGTAAGGAAATTGTCCTGGAGCCAATTGGCACGCTTCTGGTTGGCACCAAAGGACGGGTCGATGTTACGGGCCCTGCAGGTAAAACCCGATTTATGCTCGTGGACAAGGATGCAATCCGACCGAGTTTCCGCGTGGCTACCACCTCCTCACAAAAGGGGCCTCAATGGATCTGGAAAATTGTGACGTCACCGCCGAACATCCAATACATTGAACTAACGAGAGATTCATTGTTTCGCGCCCTCATGGAAGTCTCGGGTGGCTAACAAGGTTTCATTTTCCGGCGACGAATTGAGTCTAGCCAGAATCGATGAACATCATCGCGATATGGAGAGTTCCCTACGCTACTACTTTAGTGACGCATTTCCCGATTACGTGACTCGATTCTTGGGTTATACGCCCGCCGAAGTAATCCAAGAACTTGACGAGAGACTCGCGGAAGGCGAATTGGCCGTCTCGCTTACATTGTTAGCGAGTGTTGAAGCTGCGTTCCGAATTGACTTCCTGCGGCGCTGCTATCGGAAAGACAGAGCTGATATCTCGCGGCACTTCCGCGAGATAAACCGCAGGAGACCCAGTCGAATTAAGTTAGATGATGATATATTCGAAAGTTGGGCAAACCACATCAACACACTTCGTTCCATCACCACCCGGCTGAAGGCAGCATTCAAGTATCGCCACTGGCTAGCGCATGGACGCTACTGGTCGCCGAAGTTTGGGCGACAGTTCGACTACCTATATCTCTATCAACTTGCCCAAGAAGTCGTCCAGAATTTTCCATTCCTTGGATCCTGAGACGCCAAGCCGGCGTAGCCGGTCGAAATCAATGAAAATTCGGCTTGGAGGTTGTGTGGCAGTTGTCCGTCCGAAGCGGCCTCTCGAATGGCCGGTCTGCGGACACGAGGACCGGCAGAAGATGGCCGCTATGCAGCGCTCCGCATAGTTGAGCGCTACGCATAGTGGCCGCTCAGAGTCTCTGGCAGAGACACGCTTCAGTTTCCAGGCCGGTCCAGCTTTCGCTACGCGCCCTTCAAGTCTTGTCCTTCGGTGGTGGGCTGCTGCTTGGCCTGTCTGAATAGCTCCAGAGCCTGCGCTACGGCCTCTTCTGGCGCCTGCGGAATAATATTTACGGGGATTACCACGTCGCAGTCGACCGGCTCAGCACCCTCGATAGTGAGCTCTACCATGCGATTGCCCACGACGCTGTGGAAGTAGCGTGTGTAGTCTTCAACATCCTGCTCGGCAATTGTGGCCCCTCCGCGTATGCCTCCCTCGTTGAGCAGCGTGTGCATGCGACCCTTTGACACATCCATCGCGAACGCCAACACTATCGTTTCCCGCACGCTGACTGCGAAGAACTTCACGACGCCGTCACCGCTTTCCACAGGCAGCAATGTCATCGCGTCGAACTGCTGCGCAGGAGGATCGGGCCACAATCGCACGGAAATTCTGGCGCCTGGCAGTTTGCCGAGATCGTCGCCATTTTTGACGTATCCGCCGGCCTTCAGAGCGGCTAGCGCTTCAGGGGTCATGAGCGCGTGCCACGGCGCCACACGATCTCGCGTGTTGTAGACATCCATTTCGTCGGGCACTCCGGCGTCGATCTTTATGTAACGGTTCGCCAGGGCCGCGATGATGTCCAAGTCAGCGACGATGCGCTTGCGGTCAGCGGGAATGTCCGGATCAACAATATTGCCGCCAACGCTCGCGTGAGCTACCGCGCAGCGGCCTGAGTCAAAGAGGTGCTCGTTGACGTTTACTCCTTGAACACGAAGCTCCTTAATGCGCTTGACGGCGCGCTCTTCAGTGATGAGGTCCAGGTTCCTCTCGACCCAGGCGACCCTGGCCCTGGACTCAAATTGACTCTCAATTACCTTGAAGAACGACAGGAAGGCATATGGAGCATGCACTCGCTCCAGTCGGCGCCCCTCGCGCAGGAATGCAAGCGCTCTCCGCACCTGCTCGTCGTTGACCACAGGCATGTGATTGCAGCTGAAGCTCCTCTTCCCGGTCTGCAGCGCGGTCGTGAATGCGTCTTTCGGAGTGCCGTGCCGGATCATGTGTGTGCCCCAGACTTGGCTCGTGATGTCAACATAGCCTCGCTTGTAGTAGCCGAGCACAGACGTGAAGCGATACAGCCGGGACATCGCCTCATCAATATGGTTCTGGTCGGACGGGGTACTGATACTTGGTGCAATCAGCAACTGCTGCTCGCCCTCCTGCCTGACTCCGTGGAGCACGTACTCGACCCCGTCGTAGTTCACCCACACGTCGTCCTCGGGCCATGGGACGCCCGAGGCCACGGCGGCTGTGACCCAGCCGGGGCGCCTCGCCACCTTTGCCAGAGCGTCAGCCCCAAAGAGATGGGGAACATAGGGCGTCCTCATCCCCGTGATGGTAGCCGCCGCACCCAGCCGCTGAAAGGGGACTCTAGTGGCTGGACGCCACGAGGCAGAAGGCGTCGGACAGGTCATTTCGGAGTTCTCCAGCGAATAACCGCTCTGGAGCAACTCGCGATCATGAACGAATGTCGCAATGCCGACTGCCGCCCGTCGGTCTGGATTAGACTTGGTCTCGTAATCCTGCCCTATCCACCCGCCTGCGGGGTGCGGAGACGCAAGGATGGCAGCCAGCGCTCCATGCTCGTCGGCAGGACCGCAGGGAGTCTGCCCGATCGTGTCGGTCCGCGCAGAAGTCGTTCGCCGAAATCAAACGCCGAGCACGCGCAGGTCCATCAGGCCGGAAAAGTCGCGGTCGTGAGTGATCAGCGCGTCCGCACCGATCATCAGCGCACTGGCCGCCTGCACCGCGTCCGCGAGTTTCAGTTTGCAAGTGGCCCTCGGCCGTGCCGCGCTTTCGGCGAACTCGGGATCCAGGTCCATGACGAACCAGGACCTGAGCGTGCTGCGATAGCGCTCCGCCAGCACTTCGGTGCGCTCCCCTAAGGGCCCGGTGAGCACCTCTGCGTGAGCGTCACGTTTGTGAGCGCGAAGCGCGCAAGGCCCTTGGCGTGAGCTTCAAATACCGGCCTGAATATGCGAGCGAGCTCGGGATGATCCTCGAACACGTAGATGATCGGCGCGGCCATCACGGCTAAGGTAAACAAGTCGGTGACGGTGACGCATGTGAGAAGCTCCTGAGGAACTGAGCAGGGGAGAAAGGCGGCACATCCAGGTGCGGTGGGTTCAGTAGGCGATCGCGGCGAACACCTCGTGGCAGTTGGCCACTGCGCGCTGCGCTTTGTCGCGGCCGGCTAAGAGCGCCGGCATCTCACTGAGCGCCGCCGCGCGGATCTCGGTGTCGGGGATGGACGCGAGCGCCGCGATGCTGGCGTACCGCCTCATCAGGGGATGGATGGGGTCAAAAAGCGCGGACTCGTGGAGCACTGGCCGGCAAAGCGGCGCGCCACCGCCCTGTTTGATGACCACCCTCGCGGCACGCGCCAAATCCTCACGGATCGGTTCCTGGGATCGCACGCGATTCCACAGAGTCCTTACACTGCCGCGCAGGCATTCTGGAATTTCAGCCAATAACCAGCGCAAGCCGGCGATGGACTTGGCATCAGGGAGAAGCGGCACGACGATACGCAACCTTGCCGGGAGGTTCAGGTCCTGTCGCGCGACGAGCTGAAGCGCCTTGATCGCGGGCACGGTGTCCCCCACGCCAATATCGAGCACGAGGCCGGTAGCGGGCGGCGAGAACAGGTGTGCGGCGAGCTCGGTACCGGAAACGGCATTTCCCTCGCCATCTCCGGATTGGGTTTCCAGGGTGAACACATCAGCCCTCGCCTCGGGGACGAGCACATGCTTAGCGATGGTGGTTTTGCCGACGTTTCCCACTGCGGCCACGGCTAGGTAGGTACGCTTTTTTGGATCGATACTCATGGTCAGAGTGTCCTATTGGGTGAGGATGGGGGTTGAAAGCCGGAGGCGTCGAGTAGGTCGAGCGCCGCCTCGTCATCGGCGTCCTCATTGGGCGGCACCGGGGGCGGACCACCGGGCGAGGCACCAGCATTCCGCCGCGCCACCCGTTGCAGCCAGCGCCAGAGAGTGGGCCGCGCGATGCAAAGCGAGAGGCGGTTGATAATCTGGCGGAGGGAGTAGCCCTCGGCCTGAAGCCGCCGAATCTCGTCTTCGTGCGCCCATAGACGAGAGCGGTGGCCCTGGTGCCATGGAGGGTCCAGGGGCTGCGCCGTTGCCGCACCCTGGTCACTTGTTGCCGGTGTGTTGCCCATATCCCTACTCCACAGCGCGGGTCCTCAGCCTCCCCCGCGGAAATTGCTGAGGTCACGTTTGCCGTGCTCGGGACCCTCCATCCGTTTCCTCCGCCCGTACCGCTCCGGCGTTTCACCGGCGCGCATGTCCGAGCCATCCGCCCAGTCCGGAATCTTGTATTGCGCGCGCTGCTCCGGGGTCAGTCCCGCAATGGTCCCTGTGACGGACGCGGCAGCGCCAGGATTCGGCGCGGCGGGAACCGGCGCTGCGCCCGCCGATGGGTCAGTGGAGGGACGCCCACCGCCCGGCGCGGTCTCCGTGGTTGCGCCCGCGCCAGTCGCGGCATCGTCTCTGGTGGTCCGCCGCGCGGTCCCTGCGGCACGCCGCCGGCCACCTTTCTTACCCGCCCGCGCCGCCTCACGGAGCACGGCGCGGACCATGTGTGCGCTCAGGTTGGGTATCACATCACGTAGTGCGGTGGCCATCTGGCCGGACGAAAAACGGTCCTCCGCGAGAGCCTGTAGGCGGTCCAGCACCGCCCGCAGCACCGCAGCCTTTCCTCCGTGCGCTGCCCCCGTGCCGGGCGATTGGTCTACCCGAAGTTTGTCCAGCGCGGCGCGCGCACGCTTCGTCGTTTCATCCATGTCGAACCTCTCTCTCGGCTTTTTGGTGGTCGTTGTATCGCTCATATCTGTCTCCCGGTGGGTCACATGCCCACCACTACCCATCCTCTGCGCGGCGGGCCCCTGCCCCACGGGCGGCACGCCCGCCAGGATGTGAGAAGCGCAGCGCCGAGCATCCAGCCACGCGAGAAGGCGCAGCCGCCGAGCGAATGCACCTGCACCAATTGGCCACGGAGTGGCAAGTTGTGTGACAGGTGCCATCTTGTGTGGAACGACCGCAGACACGTCAGGGCCCATCTGGCGGAGGACAGATACGTTCAGAGGATCGAGGGTCTCGCGATGCCTACCACCGCCAAATCTCCGCTTGAAAGCGTGCTTAACGTCCGTGTCACCGCCATGGAGAGAGATGCAGTCGTGGCGCAAGCCCGTGCATGCGGGCTGACCGTCTCTAGCTATTGCCGGTCGCTCATCCTGGGCAGAGTGGTGACTTCTAGAGCCGATCTATCGGTCGTCAATGAGTTGCGCCGACTGGGTGGACTGCTCAAGCACATCCACAACGAGTCGCGCGGGGCCTACAGCGCCGACACTGCGGCGGCCCTCGCCGACGTGCGCCGGGCAATCTCTCGCATCGCTTCAGGCGCAAAGAAATGATCGGCAAAAAAATCCCGGCGCGAGGGACTGGTGGCAAGGTCGCGCGGATCAATGATCTGGTCGAGTACGTTGCTGATCCCGGCGGCCGCGCTGACCCAGATCGGCCCGGAGAGCTAAGTCGGGAGAAGTGCATCTACTCTGGGGCGCAAGGTTTTTTGTCCACGGACCTCGCGGGCCAACGCGCAGAGATGGCCGCCCTGGCACTCGCTGCCCCGCAGAGTGCCGACCCTATCTGCCACTACATCATCTCATGGGCCGATGGCGAGCACCCGAGCCGCGAGCAGGTCAACCAAGCCGTGGGCATCGTGCTCGACGAGCTCGGTCTGCGCGATCACCAGGCGATATGGGCGCTGCACCGAGACACCGACAATGACCACGTGCACCTGGTGGTATCCCGCGTGCACCCCGAAACAGAGCGCGTCGTCCGCGCCGGCGGAGGGTGGGACCGCCGAGCGCTCTTGCAGGCGGTTTCCCGGATTGAGATTGAACAGGGATGGCAACAAGTGGCAACACCCG
>JAKAFQ010000618.1 GCA_021817875.1 Pseudomonadota bacterium | reverse complement strand
CTCGTCGGGGCGACCACGCGCGCCGGCCTGCTGACCTCCCCCCTCAGGGACCGCTTCGGCATCGTGCAGCGGCTGGAGTTCTATGGAGTGGAGGACCTCGAGCACATCGTGCGCCGCTCCGCCTCCATCCTCTCCGTGCCGATCGAGGACGAGGGCGCGCTGCACATCGCGCAGCGCTCGCGCGGTACGCCGCGGATCGCCAACCGGCTGCTGCGCCGGGTGCGCGATTACGCGCAGGTGAAGTCCGACGGACGGATCAGCAGGACCGTGGCGGATGCGGCGCTCGAGCTGCTCGAGGTCGATCCACAGGGTTTCGACACCCTGGATCGCAAGCTGCTCAGCACCATCATCGAGAGGTTCGACGGCGGCCCGGTCGGTATCGACAGCATCGCCGCGGCGGTCGGCGAGGAGCGCGGCACGCTCGAGGACGTCATCGAGCCGTTTCTCATCCAACAGGGATTCCTGGTGCGCACCGCCCGCGGCCGGATGGCGACGCGCGCCTCGTACGAGCACTTCGGGTACAGGCTCCCGGAGCGCGCGGTCCAGGGACTGCCGCTGTTCGAGGACGACCGATGAGCGGGTTCTGCTGGCCGGCGCGCGTGTACTGGGAGGATACCGACGGAGGCGGAGTCGTCTATTATGCGAATTACCTGCGCTTCCTCGAGCGCTCGCGTACCGAGTGGCTGCGCTCGCTCGGCTACTCGCAGCACACGCTCGCCCGGGAACCCGGGGTGCTGTTCGTGGTCGTGAGCATTACGGTCGATTACCTGAGGCCCGCGCGGCTCGACGATGAGCTGCAGATCACCTGCGAGCCGCTCGCCGACGGTGCGGCGTGCATCCGGTTCGCGCAGCGGATCCTGCGGGCGAACGAGGCGCAGCCGCTGGCCACGGCGCAGGTGCGGGTCGCCTGTGTGGATGCGCGGACGCTGCGGCCGCGCAGACTGCCTGAATGGCTGCTGAACGTATTGTCTTAACCTGGAGCCGTATCGCCCATCATGACCGGACACCTTTCGCTCATCCAGCTGGTGGTGCAGGCCAGCGTGCCGGTGCAGATCGTGATCGTGCTGCTGCTGCTCGCCTCGCTGACCTCCTGGGCCATCATCTTCCGCAAGCGCCTGCTGCTCGGGCGCGCGATGCGCGAGGCCGACCAGTTCGAGAACAACTTCTGGTCGGGCGGGGATCTTGCCCAGCTGTACCGGGCCATCGAGTCGCACGGTGGCGCGGCCGGCATGGCGAGCATCTTCGAGATGGGGTTTCGCGAGTTCGCGCGTCAGCGCCAGCAGAGCTCGGGCTTGCCCGACCTGGAGCTCGAGGGCGCGCGCCGGGCGATGCGTGTGGCGCAGCTGAAGGAGATCGACCGTCTGGAGCACAGCCTGGCAACGCTCGCCACCGTGGGCTCGGTCAGTCCCTATGTGGGCCTGTTCGGGACCGTGTGGGGCATCATGAGCGCCTTTTCCGCCCTGGGAGACGTGCAGCAGGCGACACTCGCGTCGGTGGCGCCCGGCATTTCCGAGGCGTTGGTGACCACGGCGATCGGGCTGCTCGCGGCCATCCCGGCGGTGGTGGCCTATAATCGCTTCGCCGACCAGGTGAGCCGCCTGGAGGTCCGGTTCGACGCCTTCATGGAAGAGTTCTCGACCATCCTGCAGCGTCACGCGACCCGGGGAGTGGCGGCAGCGCCCACCGTGCCGACGGTCGCGGCCGCCGGCATCCCGGCCGCCGGGACTGTCCCGGGTGCCCCGAAGGGCCGGTAGGAGCCGCTCATGGCGCAAGTGTCGCGCGGCCGCAAGCTCATGGGCGAGATCAACGTCGTTCCCTACATCGACGTGATGCTGGTGCTGCTCATCATCTTCATGATCACCACGCCGCTGCTGAATCAGGGCGTGAAGGTGAACCTGCCGAAAGCCTCCGCCCGGCCTCTGCCGGCCAGCATGCAGCAGAACAAGCCCATCGTGCTGTCGCTCGATCGCAGCGGCGGGCTGTACCTGAGCGTCAATGGCCGCACGACCGGACCCACCGATGCCGATGCCGTCCGGTCACGCGTCGAGGCGGCGCTCGCCTCCAATCCCGACCGGCCGGTGTTGTTCAAGGCCGATGCCACCGTCTCGTACGGCCGGGTGATGCAGGCGATGGTCGTTCTGCAGAGCGCGGGCGCGAAGAAAATCGGCTTCATCACGCTGCCCCCGGCGCAGCGCCAGCCGGGAACCTGAAGGAAACGATTCTGCATGGCCGAGCCCCGGCGCGACCGCTGGCTGTCGATCGGACTGTCCGTGCTGCTGCACGGCAGCCTCATCGGGCTGCTCGTCTTTGGCTGGTGGCGCTTTCGCGAGCGCGCCGGCCCACCGACCCTGTCCATTGATGCCACGGTAGTGGATGCGCGCACGCTGAAGGGAGTGGGCTTTGCCACTCAGCCGGCGCCTCAGCCCAAGCCAAAGCCTGTGCCGGCGCCGCCCGTTCCGGTTCCACCGCCTCCGCCGGTCTCGCAGGGTCCGCCGGTGCCGACGCCGCAGGAGCAGGCCTTGCGCGCTCAGGCGGCACAGGCCGAGGCCCAGCACCAGGCCGAGGCCCGGCAGGAACTCCAGAAGCAGCAGGCGGCGAAGCAGGCGGAGGAGGCCCGGGCGGCCAAAGCGGAAGCGCAGAAGAAGGCTGAGCAGCGAGCCTTGGCCCGGAAACGCGCGGAACAGAAGAAACGGGCTGAAGAGAAGAAACTCGCCGAGCAGAGGAAGCTCGCCGAGGAGAAGAAGTTGGCCGCGGAGAAGGCTGCGGAGAAGGCCGCGCGGGCAGCCGCCCTCGCACAGTTGCAGCATAGTATCCGGGAGGAGGAGCAGAGCGATGCGGCGGCTCGTGCCGGCCTGGCGAGCTGGACTCAGGAGATCGAAGGGCGTATCCAGGATGCGTGGATCAAGCCCTCATCGGCCAAACGCGGTATCGACTGCATCCTGGACGTCACTCAGGAGCAGGACGGCACCGTGACGAACGTGACCATCGGCCGGTGCAACGGCGATGGGGCGGTGAAAGAGTCGATCGAGGCGGCGGTGTACCGCGCCTCGCCGCTGCCGGCGCCGCCTGACCCGTCGCTGTTCCAGCGCCAGCTGATCATCGAGTTCAAGCCCCAGTGACCTGATCGGAGACAGGATGAAACCGGCATTGATATCCCTTGCGCGCGCGAGCCTGATCGGGGTG
>JAKAFQ010000048.1 GCA_021817875.1 Pseudomonadota bacterium | reverse complement strand
CGCCGAGCCAGTCGGTCGTAGTTCAGGTAGTCGAGGCAGGCGTTGGCGAGGGCCGCGTCGAGCGCCCGCAGGTCTGTCAGATCAAACGGAAAGTCGGATCCGTTGTAGACGCCGGCGAGAAAGCACGCCAGTCGACGCGCCTGGCCCGTGAACGGATATTGACTTATCGCGTCCTCGATGAGAACAAGCGCGCTCATCGCGCGCTCCGTGATCGCCGAGGCTTCAAGGTTGAGAGCATTCAGGCGCACCCGCTTGCCTGCCACGATCTCCTGCCAAGCAAGCTGAAGTTCTTCGCGCTGACTTTCGAGGACGGTCAGCTTGACTTGGATGCGTATTTCTTCGGACGAGGCGGTGGTCATGTGAAGACCCCTGAGTCGGCAACGCCGCTGAACGGTACGTGTTCTCAGCCGACGGCACTGTGAACCTGCGCCGCTCGGCAAAAAGAGCCCGGGTCTGCTTGGCAGGATGAGCCCTGCGGGGTGACGGGATAGCGCGCACGATTCTGCGCGGCATTGATGGGCGATGGGATGACGGCGCCCACCGCGGTAGGGGCACCGGTGACTTGGCGAAGGGAGTCTGGGGCTCCGGTACGTTCAGCCGGTCTGCGGCCGCAGGGACGGTCCGTCGATGACGACGGTGTGGCAGCGTTCGCGAAGGCGGCTGAGGAGCGCCTTGGTGAGGGCGGGGTCGGTTGCCGAGGAAGTCCTGCCAGGCCGGATACGGCAAATCTGTGCTGATGAGGGTCGGCTTGCGCCGATGCCGCCATGACACTCGCCGCGGTCGATCGCCTGGTCCGCCACGCCACGATCTTCGATACCAAGGGAACGCAAAGCTGCCGTTCACAGTATCACTGACAGCAGACGCTCGCGCTGCGGGTCTTTATCTACACCCATGGCACCGCAGAAACCGACCGAAGGCGTTAAAACTGTCTAGTAATGAGCGCCGCCGCGTCAAGCGTTGTCCGCCGCGTCATAAGCAGAAGTAGCAGATATATCGGTACGGCGCGGCACCTGAGCGTGTAATTTGTGTGGTTCCAGGTAGACATGCCGGTATCGCGGCGGACGCTAGTAGACAGTCTGGACGACCTTTGGTACACTACTCTGAAGGCGAGCCATGAGTACTACTACACGACGTCGGCTCCTGGAGCAGCTGGGATTATTGCATCCCAGGCCAGAGACAGTAACTGCGCCGCTCTTCACCGGCCGCGAGCCGTTCTTCCTCTCTGCCGACAAAGTGCAAGTGAAGTACGAGATGCTGCGCGCCCATGTGGTCGAGGGGCTCACGGCCACCGCCGTCGCCGAACAGCATGGGTATTCGCGCGCAGCGTTCTACCTGATCATGGAAGCCTTCGAGGAAGCGGGGATGCGCGGTCTGCTCGACGAACGACGCGGTCGCCGCGGTCCAGTCAAGCTCACACCAGAAGTAATCCAGTTTCTCAGCTCAGCGGATCCCACGTTGTCCGGAGCACAACTGGCCGCGCAGATCGAGGAGCGCTTTGGCCTGAGCCTGCATCGACGCACTGTCGAGCGAGCGCGGCGTTGAGCCAGCGATTCTGGCCGGTCGGTGAACCATCTCAAGCAGATTACGAGGCGTTGCGCGAAGCAGTGCTGGCGGGCGGCGCCCTCGACTGCCTGGCCGCAGCCCGGTTCGCGCGGCGCGGCCTGGCGGGATTGATCGCCTGGCCGAGTACCGAACCGGTCTACACTGCCGCTGTGGTCGGGGCGCAGCGGCCCGCCTGGACGCCTTACGCCGATCCGCGCTTGGAGGTGCTGGCGGCGAGCTATGAGCTGATCCTCGCCTCGAGCGAGATCATCGCGATCGAGAGGAGCGCATGATGAGAGTCGCCATCTATGCCAGAGTGTCTACCGAAGCCCAGGAAGCACGCGGCACCATCGGCTCGCAGCTCGAGGTGCTGCGCAAGCGAGTGGTGGCGGAAGGGCATCAGCTGATTGCGGAGTACCGCGACGACGGCTGTTCGGGTGCGCGGTTGGATCGTCCCGGACTGGATGCGATGCGCGACGCCGCCGAGGCCGGGAAAATCGAGGCGGTGTGGTGTCTGTCGCCGGATCGCCTCGCCCGTGTCTATGCGTATCAGGTGATCGTCCTCGACGAGCTGGCTCGCTGCGGCGTCACAGTGTTGTTTCACGATACGCCGCAACTCAACAATGATCCCCAGACGCAACTGCTGCAACAGGTGCAGGGAGTAATCGCCGAATACGAGCGCGCCAAGATCGCGGAGCGTTATCGGCGCGGAAAACTCTGGCGCTCGCGGGCCGGTGAGGTGATTGCCTGGAAGTGTTCTTATGGCTACCGGCGCATCCCTCGAACGGCGGCGCAAGCCGCGCACCTGGAAATCTATGAGCCTGAGGCAAGCGTGGTACGCCGCATCTTCGAGGACTATGTAAACCAAAACGTGTCGATTCGACAAATTACGCGACACTTGAACGACGACAGCATTCCTTCTCCGAGTGGGAGGGACATTTGGGGTTGTTCCACTATTGGGCGGCTTCTGCGCAACGAAGCGTACGTCGGGCGCACGTACTTCAACCGCACAGAATCCGTCGCTTCCCGTCGAGCAAAGAAAGGCACCCATCAGGTGCGGCGTCCGCGTGAGCAATGGATCGCGATCCCGGTCCCCCCGATTGTGAGCGAGGAGATCTTCGAAGCGGCGCAGCGAGTCAGCCGCGACAACTCCAACTGGAGCCCGCGTCGTGCGCAAGCGGGGCATTGGTTGCTGAGAGGCTTGCTCAAATGCGGTCACTGTCATGTCAGGGTGTCTTGCCATAAAATGCGTGGACGCAACGGCACCGTCCACCGCTACTACTACTGTGCCAATCATGACCCATTGCGCGCAATGGGCGAGCATCGACGTTGCCCCGAGCGTAACGTTCGCGCCGATGAACTCGACGCGTTCGTTTTCGAGCAGGTGCGTGCTGCCTTACTACAGCCGCAGACGCTGCTCGCCGGCCAGGATGCAGTAGCCACGCATCGCAAGCCTTCGGGGGATGAGCTGCTCGCCGCTGAGCTCACTCGTCTCGGCCGAAAGATTGACGCCGTTTGCGCCGAGCGTCGCCGCGTGGCGGATCTGTATCAAGCCGGTTTCATAGAGCAGCACGACTTACTGCCTCGGGGAAAGGAGCTGGATGCTCGGCGACGCGCACTCGAGACCCAGCGAGAAGCGCTCATCCGTGAACGCAAAGAACTGGGTCAAAAGAACCGCTTGCGGCAACGTATCGTGGGATTTGCCGAGAAGATCGTCGCTACGATCGATCAGCTGAATTTCGAGCAACGGCAACAGCTTCTGCGTCTCGTTGTCGAGCAAGTCCTGGTCAAGGGCTGGCAAGTCGAGATCAGGCTTCGTATCCCCTTGGACGGCCCTCCGCAGCCACCCGGAGAACGTCTGTCAAGCAAAGACGGTTTGCGTTCCCTTGGTATCGATGAACGTCGAGAGCTACAGGCGCCGCGCAGCCATCGAGCGCAAGCACGGAGCGGGACGGCCCGCTCATTACGCCACACCGAAGAACACCGGCGTCGCCCCGCCGCCTGATAACCCTCAGCGAGGGGTGAAGCCTGAGGAACCCGTTTCGGCGCAGGAGAACCGCCAATGACCGAACTCGACGCCGCTGCACGGCAAATCCTCAAGAAAGTCCGCATGTTCCTCGCCGACGCTACACGCTTCGGCGTGCTCTCGAGCGGCGAGCGCATCGCCGGCGCCGTCGTCCTCGATCGTTACGATTCCATCCAGCGCGCCTGGGGGACGATCGCCTGGCCCCTACATGGACCGCAGCGGCACTGCGCGTGCAACGCAACGGCTGGCAGGAGGACGGCACCGACTAACCACCTACCGCGCCCGGCACACGGACGTGTCGGGCGCTTCCCCGGGAATCCCATCCCGCGCCTTCACACCTTCGTGTCGCGCCGCGTCCCGTCGCCAACAGAATGTCCCGTCGATTGCTCTTGTCAACAGCAACACAACTTGGCGTCATTGTCGGGCCGCGACACCGCCTCTCACCTTGATTGTCGCGCACTCTCACCCTGATTGTCGCGCCACGCCTCGCTCGCATGACCACGACGCGCACCGCCCGGGCCTGGCACTACCGAGAACAGCTGCGCGACATTCTCACCCGCAAGCAGCCGAACGTCGTGCACCTGCTGCTCAATCGCTGGTGCAGCAACGTACTGCGCTCGAAGATCGATCCGATGAAGGAGGTCGCTCAGATGGTCCGCGCTCATCTCGAGGGCATCCTCGCCTGGGTGACTTCTCGGCAGACCAATGGCTTCCTCGAGGCCATCAACGGCCTGTTCCAGACCGCCAAGCGCAAGGCTCGCGGGTACGGCGCTTCCGCACGATCCGGATGATCATCTTCCTCATTGCCGGAAGGCGCGACTTCTCCAGGATCAACCCTTACCTGGCGGCATAGCCCACTCGTTTCTTAACAGAGCCCACTTTTTCGGCTTCCTGGGGTCCAAGTACCCGGAATGGTTATATTCGGGGTACCGACGAGACACTCAGAGAAGCGCAAGGAGCTTGGGCGACGCCGACGACGCGGGGCGAGGCTGCTGGCTGCGGGGCACCCGCAAGCGGAGGTTGCACGGCAGGTGGACGTCTCACGCCAGACAGTGATGCGCTGCGAGAGGCTGCGCCAGCAAGGCGGACTGGAGGCGCTGCGTCGAGGCGAGCACTTCGGACGCCCGGAACGGCTGTCTGAATCACAGCGGGAGGAACTTGTCCGATTGCTGAAGGCAGGGTCGCTGGCCGCCGGCTTTGCGACGGAGCTATGGACGTTAGTGTCCTTTGTCCCCCTGCGGGCCCGGCAGAAGGCCCGCCATGGTGGTCGGCGACGGGTGCACGCAATCCTGCGCTTGCACCGTATAAAACTGTACCGTATAGTTTATTAAGTGGCGGCCTTGCGGCCGTTCGTGGTTCCGGGGACGGACATGCCGGCTTCCTTCCGAATATCAGTCGATTGTGGCGGGACCTTCACCGACGGGATCCTGCTGGCCGACGACGGGCAGCAATGGACCGCGAAGGCGGACACTACGCCGCAGGACCCCAGGCTCGGCACCCTGACGTGCATCGAGTTGCTGGCGCAGCGGGCGGGCATGCCGCTCGGTGTGCTGCTGGGCGCGACGCGGACGATCGTCCTGGGTACCACGCTCGCCACCAACATCGTGGCCACGCGCAGCGGCGCCCGCACGGGGGCGATCACCACGCGGGGGTTCCGCGACCGCCTGAGTTTCCTGCATGTTGCCAAGTCGGACCTTGGGGGCGACCGCAAGGCGACGCCGGCCGAGCTGTTTACCTTCCGCAGCGCCTATCCGGAGCCGCTCGCCCCGCGTCGCCTCGTCGTCGAGGTGGATGAGCGCATCGACTTCCAGGGCCGCGTGCTGCGGCCGTTGCAGGACTCCGAGGTCCGCGAAGCCGCGCGTTACCTGCGCGGCACGGACGTCGAGGCGATTGCGGTCAACCTGCTGTTCTCGCACCTGAACCCCGCGCATGAGGAGCGCGTCGCGCGCATCCTCGCGGAGGAGTACGCGGAGGCTCACGTGGCGCTGTCCTCGCGCGTGCTGCCCGTCGTGGGCGAGGTCTCGCGCTGGAGCACGACACTGTTCAGCGCCTACGTGGCGCCGAGGACCACGCAGTTCGTGCGCGGCATCGGCGAGCTGCTGGGCGCGAACGGCTTCTGTGGCGAGCTTGCCTTCATGCAGAGCAACGGCGGCGTGGCGAGCGGCGATGTCGTGTGCGAGAACCCGGCCGCGCTGCTGATCTCCGGTCCCGCGGCCGGACCGGCCCTTGGCCTGCGCCTGGCCCGGCCTCGCGGTATCACCAACCTCGTGACCACCGACATGGGTGGTACGAGCTTCGACATCTCGATCATCGATGATGGCCAGGTGCACGTCACCCGGAAAAAGATTATCGACGGTAAGAGATTCGGGCTCACGAGCGTCGACGTGAACGCCGTCGGGGCCGGCGGTGGCAGCATCGCCAGCGTCGACAACAACGGCCGCCTGCAGGTCGGTCCGGCCAGCGCGGGCGCCCGTCCGGGCCCGGCGTGCTACGGGCTGGGTGGACGGCTGCCGACGGTGACCGATGCCAACCTGGTGCTCGGCTACCTGGACTGCGACTTCTTTCTGGGTGGCGAGCGCCGGCTGCACCGGGAGCTCGCGGCGGCGGTGATCCGCGAGCAGGTCGCCGATCCCCTCGGGCTGGAGCTGCCGCAGGCCGCGGCCGCAATCCATGACGTCGTCAACGCGAAGATGGCTGGAGCGATCGACATCATGTTCAGCCGGCGCGGCTGCGATCCGCGTGAGTTCACGCTGTGTGCCGCGGGCGGAGCCGGCGCGCTGCATGCGGCACGGTTGGCACGCGAGGTGGGCATGAAGGGGTTCTTCGTGCCGCGCATGGCGCCGGTGTTCTGCGCATTCGGGATGATGCACGCCGACCTGACGCACGACTACACGCGCCCGTATGCCGCTGAGACGCAGGACGCGGACCTCGGGCGGATGGAAGGCCTGTTCGAGGAGATGGAACGTGAGGCGCGGCTGACGCTCGAGCGCGAGGGAGCGCGCGCGAGCGAGGTCGTCATCAGCCGCTCGCTGGACATGCGCTACTACGGCCAGGTCCGCGAGCAGAACGTCCCGGTCCCGGATGGCCCACTCACCGCTCCGACGCTCGCCGAGACGATCCGGCGCTTCCACGCCCGGCACGAGCGCGTCATCGGGTACGCCGAACCCGGTTACCCGACAGTCATCGCGCGCCTGCATCTCTGCGCGGTGGCGCGCACGGTCGGGCCGCCGGCCCTGAGGATCGGCGCTTCCCTCGGCGGCAGTGCCGGAGCCCTCAAGCACCGGCGCCCGGCGTTTTTCTCCGAGCTGGGCGGATTCCTGGAGGTGGAGGTGTTCGATGGCGAGCGACTCGGCGCCGGCGACTCGGTAGCGGGTCCCTGCATCATCGAGGAACGCATGACCACCCTGGTGCTGCCGCCAGGCGTGTTGGTGCGGCTCGAGGCCGACGGTACCTACGTGGCCTGAGCGGAGGAAGCAACGATGACGCCGATCGACGCAACCACCTATGCCGTCGTCTGGAACCGGCTCGAGAGCCTGCTCGACGAAGCCGGCGAGAAGGTGCTGCACGCGACGCAGTCCTATGTGCTTGCGCTGGTGCGCGACTTCGGGCTCTCGTGGCTCAGTCCCCAGGGCGAGATCGTCGCCGCGGCGGCCTATATCGCCCGCCACATCTTCACGGCCGCCGAGGCTGCCCGGAACATGATCGCCGCCTTCGACGGGCAGTTCTCCCCCGGCGATTTCATCATCGGCAACGATCCCTACCTGGTGCGCAGCGGACACCTGCCGGACTGGACGTTCCTGCGTCCCGTCTTCCACGACGGCGAGCTGTTCGGCTTCTTCCAGCTGCGTGGGCACATGGCCGATACCGGTGGTTTCCTGCCCGGCGGCTACGGGCCGAAGGCCTACGACGTCATCGCCGAGGGATTGAACGTCCCGCCGCTGAAGATCATCAAGGCCGGCCAGCTCGACCGCGACGTCTGGCGGCTGATGATGCGCAACGTCCGCAACGCCAAGCAGGTCGACATGGACGCGATGCTGGTCAACGGCGCGCTGGCACAGGCCGAACTCCAGCTCCACAAGCTGATCGACAAGTACGGCGCCGTGACGGTGCGCGCCTGCATGCAGCAGATCATCGCGGCCGGCGAGAAGGCCGCACGCGCCGAGATTGCGGCCATGCGCCCCGGTACCTACCGCGGTGAATCTGCGTCCGACTGGGACGGCACCACCGACCGGCCGGTCTGGGTGCGCGTCGACCTCAAGGTCGACCGCGATGGGCTGGTGTTCGACTTCTCGCGCAGCGATCCGCAGGCCACGTTCGTCAACAGTCCCGTCGGCAATACGCAGTCGATCGTGATGGAGTCGTTCTACGCCTTCATCGATCCCATGGCGCCCAAGAACCAGGGCAGCTTTCGGCCGGTGTCGATCATTGCGCCGGAGGGTTCGGTCGTGAACCCGCGCTACCCGGCGACCGTGGGCGCGTGCGGCATCATGGTCGGCGAACCGATCATGGAGGCCTGTAAGATCGCGCTCGCGCAATCCCTGCCGGACCGCGCCACCGGCGGATTCTCGCGGCACGCCTGCCCGATCATCTTCGGCATGGACCTCGACAGCGTCGATCCACGCACCGGATCGGTGAAGCAGTACATGGCCGAGAGCTTCGCCTCCGACGGCAGTGGCGGGGCGATGCAGGGTTTCGACGGCTGGCCCGGCGTGGGTCCCGGCTCATTCCTCGCCAGCTTCGTGCGGCCGGACATTGAGCACTTCGAGTCCGAGGTGCCGTTTCGCGTGACGCGCTATGAGTTCGAGACCGACGCCGAGGGCGCTGGCGAATTCCGCGGTGGGCCGGGCGTGTACGTGGAGATGGCCTGCGATGCCAGACCCGGTCACCCCGCGATCCTGATGACCGGGAACTGCGATGGCATGGTGGTCCCGGCTCGCGGCTCCACTGGACAGGACCTGGCGCTGCTGAAGATGTGGATCGAACGGCCCGATGGCACGACGCGCCCGCTCAGGACGGTCTCCAGCGAGCCGGTCGCCGCTGGCGACATCTGCAAGACCTCGAGCCCGGGCGGCGGCGGCTGGGGCGATCCGCTGGACCGCGATCCACGCAAGGTCTGGCTGGACGTGATCGACGGGCTGGTTTCGCCCGCGCGCGCACGCGAGGTCTACGGCATCGCGTTCGCGACCGACGACGTTCCGGCGCACGCACTCGAGCTCGACGAAACGGCAACGCGCGCGCGCCGGGACTCTCTGCGCGTGCGCCGCTAGGCACGATACAACGGGGAGGAAACTCATGTACGCCGCAAAGAAGTTCAGCGTGGACGTGCTGGTCTGTGGTGGCGGGGTTGCCGGGGCGGCGGCGGGTATCGCCGCCGCGCGCATGGGCGCACGCACGCTGCTGGTGGAGAGCCGCGAATCGCTCGGCGGCATGTGCACGAATGGCTACATTACCGGCATCGCGGGCCTGGTCGAAGGTCTGTGCGAGGAGTGGATCGAGCGGCTGGCCGCCCGGGGTGCGGCGCAGAAGCGCCCGCACCTGCCGCTGGTCGAGCCGGAAGCCGGCAAGATGGAACTCGAGCACATGCTGCTGCAGGCGGGTTGCCGCGTGCTCTACGGCGTGCAGGTGACGGACTGCGTGGTCGAGGACGGCGAGATCCGCTCGGTCGTCGCGCACTCCAAGGGCGGGTATCTCGAGATCAGCGCCAAGGTCTACATCGACTGCACCGGCGATGCGGACCTGGCGTTCGCCGCCGGCGTGCCCTGCGAGGTCGGCAATGCCGAGTACTTCGGGCTCAATCAGTCGGTGACCATGGGGTTCCGCCTTTCGTACGTGAACTTGAACCGCTATCTCGCGGCCGAAGCCGAGTTCCAGAACACGCAGACGCTCGCGGGCCGCAAGCAGCTGGTCGTTGCTCGCGAGCACGAGGCCATCGCCAACGGTGACCTGCCGTTCCTGATCGTCCCCGGACTGCTGGTCTATCCGGTGCCGGGCAGTGATCCGGAGTGCGGCGACGTGACGCTCGATGCCACCCAGACCACGCATTGCCGCAACGACGACCCGGAGGACCGGACGCGGCAGATCGTCGACCAGCGGCGCCAGGTGCAGTGGTTCGCCGCGTTCCTGCGCAAGTACGTGCCGGGCTTCGAGCAGGCTGTGGTCACCTCCGTGGCCAGCATGAACGGGGTGCGCGATTCGCGGCGCATCGTCGGCGAGTACATCTTCACGGATGCCGACATGGGCGGCGGCAGCAAGTTTCCCGACGCCATCGCCAGGAACCCCGAGTTCTTCGATGCCCATCACCCGACCTGCGGCGACTACGTCGCGATCCGGCACATCCACCTGCGCGAGCCACCGGGCAGCGCCATCGGCCGGCCCTCGCGCGATGACGGCAACTGCAAGATGCACCCCTTCTTCCCGCCCGGCGGCTACGAGGTGCGCACCCATCCGCGTGACTGGGCGGAGATCCCCTATCGCTGCCTGGTTGCTACCGGGGTCCGCAACCTGCTGGCTGCCGGACGCAACGTCTCGGCGGAATTCCATGCGTTGGGCTCGATCCGCGTGATCGCCTGCTCGATGGTCATGGGGCAGGCCGCCGGGACCGCTGCGGCAATGTGTGCGAAGGAGAGTGTCCGGCCCGGCGCGCTGGACGGCCAGCGCGTGCGCCAGGAACTGATCCGCCAGGGTGTGCCCCTTGACCAGCCGCCGGGTGGATTCTGGGAGCAGTTGCGCAACATGCAGGGTAGAATCGAGGTGGCCAGCGCCGATTTCGCCGTGATCGTCAACGAGACCGGCCAGAGCCACACCTTTTGATGCGCCTGGAGAGTCCGATGCCGGCAGCCGCGGCAGGTTCGATGCGCCCGCGGGCACGCGCCAAGATCGAGGCATGCCTGAAGGCGGCGGGCCACGTCTTTCGTGAGCATGGCTTCGCGCTGGCCACCATGGACCAGGTTGCCGAGGCGGCCGCTGTCAGCAAGGCGACGCTGTACGCGTACTTCCCGAGCAAGCTCGAGTTGTTCGCGGCCGTGATCCGCGCCGAATGCGATCGCCAGGCCGAGGCGCTGCGCGGAGTCAGGCTCGATGGTGCCAACCTGCGCGGCAGCCTTTTGCGACTGGGCGAGGCGGTGCTGGACCTGCTGCTCGCCGAGGACACGATCACCTCCTACCGCATGGTGCTCGCCGAAGCGGCGCGTGCGCCCGAACTCGGGCGGCTGTACTACGAAAACGGCGCCGCGCGCCTGCACGAGCAGCTCGAGCCGTTTCTGCTGGCCGCGATGAAGGGCGGCCAGTTGCGGCAGGGGTCGGCGCACGTGGCGGCCATGCAGTTCATCGGCCTGGTGCGAGGCGACCTGATGCTGCGCGCATTGCTGGGGCTTGGCCACGCCGCGAGCGCCGAGGACCGGCGTCGCGCGGTGCGCAGCGGCGTCGACAGCTTCTGTCGGGCGTGGGCCGCGGTCGACGAAGCGGCGGTGGTTCCCGCGGCAGGCGCGCGCCGTAGTTGCCGCAACCGGCCGTAGGCGCACCACTCGGGCTGCACGAGGAAGTGGCGCCGCGCGGAGCTGACCGGTATGTCCCGCTACGGCGAGTTGCGTCGCGGTATCTTCGCGGTATCGAATGATTCGGTGGGCAATTCCCCGTTGCAGTACGGGAATGCTGCAATACTGGCGCGGACCTGCATCCGCGGCGTGCCCGTGGTACCCGGGTGCGCCCCATGATCCAGTGCAGGATGGTGGCCGGTGAGCGAGTATTCGGCGTGTGGTTGCACGTTGGATCCTCCAGAGAGCCCGTCGTGGCACGGCCTCGCAACCTCCGGTGCGCACTGTCGAGCTGGCAATGCCGTGCGCCGGCGGTCTCCGCGGGACGCGGCGGGCCTCAGGTGCAGTCCCAGTGGCCGGACGAGCCTTCGTCATGAGCCGTCTGGTCGTTCCGGTCGGCCGCGCCGGCGCGATTGCGGCCACGCCGCAATGCCCCCGGCGTGCCGAGGCGGGTCATCGCTTGCGCCGCCAGCACCGAGGCGGCGACCACGTCCACAACGGGAATGCCGTCGACTTCGACGCAGCCCCTCGGGTACCGGGACTCGGCGCCCGGGGCGAGCCGCAGGGCCGGGGAGAGCAGGCCGCACCCGGGGATGATCACATCGGCGCCCGCAGCGATGAGGCCGCGGGCCGCGATCTCGAAGTGTTCGATCGCTCGACTCGCGTCGCGAAGGCCCATTTCCTGCTCGCGCGCGGGCTCGCCAGTGGCGCGAACCCCCGCAAGCCGGGCGGCGAGTCCGTACGCGGCCACCTGTTGCCGGATCGGCTCGACGAGCATGGGCGAGGGGGAGACGATGCCGAATGAATCGCCCAGTGTCAGTGCCAGCAGCATCGATGCCTCGCCGAACCCGGTGACCGGAATCGCGGCGCCTGCGCGGCACTCGCGCAGGAACGGATCGCCGAAGCAACCGAGGATCGCGGCATCGTATCCCTGCGCCTCCGCCTGTCGCACGGCGGTGTACATCGCCGCGGCATTGACCTGCGACAGGTGGCGGAATTCCGCGAAAGCCGGATGGATCTCGCCCTGCCTGGAGAAGCGGAACACGAGCTCGGTGTCCGGCGCGCGTACGAGGTCGGCATTGCGCTGCGTGAGTGGCACGAGCGTCTGGCGCAGAAAATCCGCGGCCGGGCCCACCGGCTCGGCGGATGCGACGTTGGCGACCAGGATGCGCATCGTCGGTTCCTGTGATCCGTGCTTGCATTCAACCGCAGTTGCACTATATTCTAAACTATACCGTATAGTTTTGCAGGTCCATGGGCCGGCGGTCTGCCGGTGCGGGCGGGGCGCGCGGCCCTGGTGGGGGAGCCATGATCAAGATGACCATCTGCGCGGGGCGCCGGCCCGGCATGACGCACGGCGAATTCCGCCGCTACGTCACGACGGTGCACGGGCCGCTGGTGGCGAGCATCAGTGAAGTCGCCGCGGACCTGCATGCCTACCATTACAATTTCCCGGTGGCCGGTGCCAGCGATCCGCTGCTCGGCCATCCGCTGGCCGACACACTGGACATCGTGACCCAGGGCTGGTTCGACAGCGTGGCGGCTCAGCGCGCCAACATGCGGCATCCGCGCTACCTGCAGGTGATCCGCCCGGACGAGGGACGGTTCGCCGACGAAGCGCGCGCCGTGATGCACTACATGATCGAGAGGCGCCTCGGTGAGTTTCCCTCGCCGGCGGCGCCGGCGCCGGCCAAGCTGCTCTATTTCCGCCGGCGCAGGTCCGGGTTGACGCGCCCGGCCTTCCAGGAGGCCTGGCTCGGCGAGGCGGGACCGGCCCTGGCGGCCGCGGCTGCCGGGAGCCTCGGCTACCAGCAGAACCACGCCGTGGCCGAGTCCGAACATCCGGATGGCGGCGACACCAAGTACTACGACGTCATCGACGAGATCGCCCTGGCCTCGCCTGCGGCGGCTGCGGCACTGGGCGCGGATCGCACGGCGTCCGATCGCCTGCGGGACATCGAAAGCCGCCTGCTCGAACCCGGCCGCACACGGGTGCTCATCACCGAGACCGTGGTCAGCCTGCCCTGGAAGGACCGCAGATGATCGAACAGCTGCATTTCGACCACGTCGGGCTCTCCGTCGCCGACTTGGAACGTTCGCACCGTTTCTACGCCGCGGTCTTCGGGTTCGATCACGTGGAGGACGAATTCGTGATGCCGCAGCGTGAGATCCGCGGTCGCGTGCTGGTGAATGGCGCGGGTGCCCGTATAGAGCTGTTCGAGCGCCGCGGGTCCGTGCCGTTCCGGCGTGGCAGTCCGACGGAAGACACGCTGCAGCGGGGCTGGTT
>JAKAFQ010000047.1 GCA_021817875.1 Pseudomonadota bacterium | reverse complement strand
GCCAATGACACTGCCTGCGCCTTGTAATCGGCGGTATATTGACCACGAACCTGACGTTCCATATTGACCTCCAAGTGGTTGGTTTAATCCATCCATTGGAGGTCCGTCAACGGGGGACCACTTCACACCGCACCCGGGGCTGGCAATGCGGCTCTGCCGACAGAGTCGGCCACGTGCACCTCGATGAGCTTGCCGGGCTTGCCGGCCTCGACCGGCGCGCTGCTCGGCGAGATCACGATCCCTTTGTGCGCCAGCTGTCGCTGAACCCTGGACAGCATCCGTACGCTCAGTCCATGGGCAAGGTAGTAATCGTGCAGCGATACCCCTTCGCCCTGCGCCTCCCGGACCCGCTCCAGATACCGACGCTCTCCCAGCGTCAGCTCCTCATGCTTTTGCTCAGTCATCGTCCGCCCTCGGCATGCGGCCATGCGCCGCAACCAGAGCATCGGCCGCTCAGATCAGGGGCGGAAGAACGGGGATGCCGGAGTGCTTATCTGACATGATGGGAATTACGCGCTACGCTGTCGGCATCTCGGACATCGGGGTACGGTAGGCGTGGCGTACGTGGGACCCGTCTATCGTAGGGAACGGGCGACAAAACGTATGAGCCACGAGCTCGCGCGCTTATCTGCCTGCCCCTGCGGCCCGTCCGGATGTGCCTCGAGCACGAATAGATAGATGCCGATGGTTTCCCACGGTTGACTCCTCGGCTCACGGCGGCGAGTTGTCGCGACCTCGTAGGTCAAACTCTCCCGACGGCGAGTCCCACGTACGGAGGTCATTATGCGCTATGTCGGCTTGGATGTGCACAAGCGGCTCGTGCAGGCGCATTTCTGCGACGAGCATGGCAGTGAACTGCAATCGATGCGTTTTGAGCTCACGGCCGCGTCCCTGTCACAGTTCGCCCACGAACACCTCGGCCAAGATTGCGCGGTGGCGCTGGAGGCGACGACGAACAGCTGGGCGGTGGTGGATATCCTCAAACCCAGTTGCGCGAAGGTGGTGGTCAGTAATCCCCTCAAAACCAAGGCAATCGCCCTGAGCAAGCACAAGAGCGACAGGGTGGATGCTTGCATGTTGGCGCAACTCCTGCGCTGCGGCTTTTTGCCCGAGGTCTGGATCCCGGATGCCGATACCCGCACTGCTCGCAGTCTCGCCGAGCGACGCTCCTCGCTCGTGCGCCACGGAACGTGGGTGAAGAACCGCATCCATAGCCTGCTGCACGAGCGGCTGATCCAAACCCCGTTCGATCCGTTCACGTTGCGGGGACGGAGGTGGCTGCAGGAGCTGCGGTTGCCGGCCCGCGACCGCGGGGAGATCGACACGCTCCTGCGCATCCTGGATGCCGTGGCAAGCGAGCAAGCGAAGCTCACTGAACTGGTCAACGCCGACGCCTATGGGCGTGACGGTGTGAAGCTTCTGATGACCCTTCCCGGGGTGGGAGCCGCGACCGCTCAGGCGATGATGGCCGCGATCGGTAATATCAGGCGGTTCGACAGCCCACTGAAGCTCGCCAGTTACTTCGGTCTCATCCCGAGCGTGCACCAGAGCGCCGATCGGGCCTATCACGGGAAAATCACCAAGCAGGGCAACAGCAACGTGCGCTGGCTGCTCGTCGAGGTCGCCCATCACGCCGGCAGGCATCCAGGACCGCTGGGTCATCAGTTCCAGCGCATCGCACGCAAGAAGGGCGTGAACGTAGCTCGGGTCGCCATCGCCCGCAAGCTCGCGGTTCTCGCCTGGCATCTGCTCACAAAGGGCGAGCCGTATCGCTACGCCTCACCGGTCGCCACGGAGAAGAAGCTTGCGGATCTCCGCCGATCCCAGCACGTGCTGCACCCGCCCCATCTTGGTAACCGCGGTAGCCACTGGGGTCACAGCACCCGACTACGAAAGTCTCTGGCCACCGTGCTCGCCTCGGAATCACTGCCTGCGCCTACTCCGCCGCCAGTGGCCGAATCGCGCGTCTTCGCTCCCCTCGGCACGACCACTCTTCTCGAGCACCTTGGGCGCGAGCAGCGTGTAGAAATACCGCATCGAAGACGAGCAGACCGGAGCAAGCCCGCTTCAAAGGCCCAGAAGAGCACACCTACCCGGGCAAGAAAACATTGACCCCATCATAGATACTCCCGAAGCCGGTTCCTCTGCCTTTAGGTGGCTCCTAATGTGTAATAAAACAATAGGTTAGCACACGCCGAGCGTCACCGAAACCCATCAAAAACCACTCGTCTCGGGGGCGATCTGCCACCGAAATGCCACCGATTTTGTAAGCGGTTGGTAAATTTGGATCGACGGGTAGTGCAGCGAGCTTTGCTCTCTTTCGGGTCGGCTTCTCGATCTGGTTCTGTATTCATCCGGGTTCCGCGGCGAAGCCGAAGTGCAGCTCAACCGCCCCAAAGGCTCGGCAGAAGTCCCGGCTTCATGCCGCCGCCCGCGAGTTTACGCGTGAGGCGCTGCCGAACGTTGAGGCGGGCGCCTTTGAGAAGGGCCCGGCCGAGCCGATCATCGCCAAGGTGGCCGAGGTCTTGCTCTCGCAGGCCGTACATGGCCGGGGCGCAGCCATGCACGGTCTCGACCTGCCGATAGATGGGCTCGCGCTCGACCACGATCGAGCGCAGCAGCACCCCCAGCGCCGCGGCGTGCGGCACGGCGCAGCGTCGATCGGTAGTCGGGTCGTACTGATCGAGCAGCTCGATGAGTCCGAGCCGGGCGATGAAGTGATTGACGAGGGGAAGAAATCCCAGCCGCTCAGTGGAAAGAGCGAAAATCTCGGCGAGTGGCTTGCGGGGTTGCGTTTGCTGCACTCTGGCGATAATAATATCGCCAGTTCCACATGCCGTCAACTCCGTGCCCAAGCCCGATCCAGCTCAAATCGAGGAGAAGATCGCCGAGATCCAGCGCGCGATCGGCGCCATGCAGTACCTGTCTTCGGGCACACTGCTCAAGCGCACCAAGGTCTGCGGGAACCCCAACTGTCATTGTGCGCGCGATCCGGCGGCCCGTCACGGGCCCTACTACGAGTGGAGCTACCTCAAGGGCGGGCGGCTCCACCACCGCACCCTCACCCCGAAGCAGGCTGAGCTCATGCGCCTGGCGATCGCCAATTACCGCAAGGCGAAGAAGCTGCTACGGACCTGGGCGGCTCACACACAGCGGCTCATCGAGCTCAACGCACCCGAATAGCCGCGCCCAGCCCGGCGGAAATTACCCGGAAATCACCCCGGCGATGTGCGGAAAGTAAGGCAGGCGTGTTCCGCGATCGGTTACGATGAAATCAAGATTGCCGATCGCTATCCGGTTGACGTGTCCTCTATCAACGGATTGACGACGGACGAACTTGTGTTAGATGGCGGGAAATTCGTCGACCTCCACATGCAGCTCGTAGAGATCGACTGCACATATCGGACTTACGCAGTCATGGATACACGCAGGCCGTTTGACAGACCAACGTGAAGAGCAGTAACACCGCGACCGGTGCTCATTCCGGTTTTTGATCGCATGGGCCATGTCAAGACGGCGCGCCGTGTGGGGCAAGCGAAGAACAAATGGAGGGGCCGCCCGGGAGAAAGTCGCTCCCACGCCGGGGCGAATTTTGAACCTGCCCCAGCTTCCGCCAAATCGGGCCCGGATGGTTCAAGGCCCGGGCTGCGGCAGCTCCGCCTCAGGTGTCTCAGCTCAGATTGGCACGGGGGGCTATCGGGGGCATCGTCGCCCCTGTGTTCGACCACTCGCGTGACATGGTGCTGGCGCTGATGGCGCTCGGCTCCAGCAAGCCCTTCGAGGAGCATCGGCAACGTATCATGGCAGTCGTTCTTTGCACCGCCGCGAAGCCTTCAGTGCGACTGGGGTCAAAGTCATCTGTTTGATGTGGCGAATTCAGCGTTCCTCCGGACCTTTGCCGATCGCCTTTCTCGGGGACTACCCGCGAGGGCATTACCGATTGTGGCGCGGTGACGGGTCTTTCCCGCGGGCCATGAAATCCCCCGGTCGGCTGAGAGTTCCCCAGCTGAGCGCGTAGCCAGCTGCGTCCCCAAGACGCAAGATTGCGAGACCGCTCTTTTCGGCCCTGGTCCGGTGTTCCCCACTGCGGACCAACGAATAAGGAGGCGGTGTCTTCAAGAATGAAACCTATAATCCGTCTTGACTCACGTTAGCGCAATTCACTAGACTTGTCACGCAAGTCAAGATACTTGTGCGACGGGGGCGATCTATGCATCGAGAACGAGGCTATTCCGGCTTGCTGCGTGGGCGTCGGGAGCTCGTCCAGTCGGGGTATGTATCAAAGACAGGATTGAACAAATTCGGCTCACGATCATGACGTACTCAGTCCAACGGTCGAACAGTTACACGCTGCGCGTCACTTGTCCCGCCACGCTCGGGTTGGTGGCCACAGTCACCGGCCATCTCGCCAGAAAGGGCTGCTACCTCGACGAATTGGCTCAATACGACGACCAGGACACCCGTCGCTTCTTCATGCGATGCCTCTTCACGGCGCCGTCCTCGGACCCTCCAATCGAAGAAATCCTCGATGAGGATTTCGCTCACCTCGCATCCGAGAACAGCATGGATTGGCGCATCCGCCGAACGGATCAGCGGCACCGAGTGCTGCTGTTGGTGTCAAAGTTCGATCATTGTCTTCGAGATCTGCTTTATCGCTGGGAGAAACGAGAGCTTGCCATGGAGGTTGTGGGGATCGTATCGAACCACGACGCCATGGCGTCGGTCGCCGCGCGATACGGCGTGCCGTATGTGCATATTCCCGTCACGAACGAGCGAAAAGGACAGGCGGAGACGGAGCTTCGGGAGGTCATACGTGAGCATCGTGCCGACCTTGTCGTACTGGCTCGCTACATGCAGATTCTGAGCGATGAGTTGTCTCGTGAGCTCTCCGGGAATTGCATCAATATTCACCACTCGTTTCTGCCAAGCTTCAAGGGAGCCGCGCCGTACGTGCAGGCGCATTCGCGGGGCGTAAAGCTGGTTGGCGCCACGGCGCATTACGTCACTGCCGATCTCGACGAAGGACCGATCATCGAGCAGGACGTTCGCCGCATTGATCATCGGTACTCGGCGGCGGAAATCCAGGCTCTGGGACGAGACGTCGAAGCGGCTGTATTGGCGCGAGCTGTTCGAGCACACCTCGAGGACCGTGTATTTATCGATGGCAACAGAACCGTCGTATTTGCCTAATGGAGATCGCATGCATTTATCAACGCGACGAAGCGGAACATGATTAAACAGACACCCTATTACCATCGACTTGAGTCGTTGGGGGCAACGTTCCGGAATCGTGGAGGATTTGCCACGATCGACTATCTCACATCGATCGAGGATGAGCATCGCGCCGTGCGTGAGCGTGTGGGAATGTTCGATGTCTATTATCAGGTAGCGGTTGAGGTAAAGGGGCGCGACGCGGAACGGGTATTGGCGCGGGCGTTGGTGAATGACGTTCGGCGTTTGCCGGACGGCGGTGTGCTCTACAGCTCGATTTGTACGGAAGCCGGGGGCATGGTGGACGATCTGACGTGTTTCCGATTCAATGGAAGTCGATTCTGGTTGTCCCCATCCCCGTCACGGGTTACCGCGGTGGTCGAAGCCCTGGAAAGTCTCCTGGAAAACTGTCACGCCACAATCACCAATCTCGGGTACGCCAACGCTTATCTGTCGATCCAGGGGCCGAAATCGCGAGATCTGCTGTCCCGCCTTGCCGATCTAGACTTGACGACTGAGGCGTTGCCATATTTTCACTTCACTCGAGGAGCCGTAGCTGGCGTGGCGGATGTGATCATCTCGCGCACAGGGTATTCGGGTGAGCTCGGTTATGAGCTCTTCTATCCGGTCGAATATGCCGAGCATCTGTGGGATGCCGTGCAGCGAACTGGAGCCATGGATGATATCCGGGTGTGCGGTATGAAGACCATGCGATCGCTGCGCATCGAGAAAATGTATCTCATATACGGCCTGGACCTTACGACGGTGACGGATCCGATTTCGGCAGGTCTCGGCTGGACGATACGGTTTGACGATCGGGAGTTCGCGGGCCGGGCCGCACTCGAACGGATTGCCGCGCAAGGATCTCCGAGCCGCTTGTGCTTGCTCGACACTGGATCTGGATTTCATCCGCTCGCGCATGGAGATCCTGTGGTAGTGGACGGTGAGCGCCTGTCTACAGTCACTTCCGCAGACCCGGGCTTCACTTTGAGACGATCCTTTGCACTCGCGTACCTACCCTCCGGTGTCGCGACTGCCGGTCGCGAAGTCTTCATTGAAGTCGACGGTGGACGGACGCGGGTGTCTGCCCGGGTCTCGCTCGAGGCTCCATACGATCCTCGGCGACAGCGCCTCTCAGCGTGAGAGCGCACGCGGGGCTGAGAAGGAACGTCGGCTGAGCTTGACGACGAATCGGAGCCAAGGTACATTCCCCGAAAAGCCGGATGACTGGGACACCGGTGCTAGGTGACTGTTTCGTGCCAGGGCAAGTATAAATAGCGCGGGCGGCGCGTCGGGGGCCTGATGATAACCAACGAGGCGGTGGTTTCCGGGGGAAACGAACGGAACCGTTGCCGGGAGAATTTTGTGATACAGCAGGGGCGAGCGGTCGGGGGGGGGGGAGATCAATGGTCGGCGGCGGTGTTCGTGGATAATCTCACGAACAATGTGGTGCTGATCGACCCGAACCCGCAGATCACCTTGCAGGACGGGGCTTTTGGCCGCTACGTGATTAACCGTCCGCTCAATGCGGGAATTGATGTAAGTTGTCACTTTCAGTGAGGCGGTTTGCGTCACGATGAATGGGATGGAAGCGGGATTACGAGCGCGATGTTTGGCAGTGTCGACGCCTGCCAGGTTCGGGCTGTCGAGCCGCTTACGACTGACCGGATGGGTGGAGTGATGCAGTATCCCGAGCTCCATTTATGGATTGGTGATCGAGCCCTGGAACGTACGGAATCCGGGGAATCGATTCCGGTGATTAACCCGGCCGACGGAACCGTCCTTGGAATGCTTCCGGCGGCCGGCCCGAGGGAAATAGAGAGTGCGGTGAATGCCGCCGATCGGGGTTTCAATCGCTGGTCAGTTATCCCGGCGCTCGACCGCTTCCGCATCCTTACAAAGGCGACAGCCCTTATTCGGGAGCGCTGCGAGGCGATCGCGCAGACGCTGACCCTCGAGCAGGGTAAACCGCTGGCCGAAGCTCGGCGGGAGATAGCGCTCTCCGCCGACATCATCGATTTCCTGGCCGAGGAAGGCAAACGTCTGGGCGGCAGGGAGGTGGCTCCGAGGGCGTTGAATATTCTTACGCAGTCCGTCCGGCGAGTTCCCGTCGGTCCTGTAGCAGCATTCACGCCCTGGAACTTCCCGGCGAATCTTCCTTCCCGCAAGCTCGGCGGGGCGCTTGCGGCCGGATGCAGCGTAATCGTGAAGCCGTCCGAGGAAACCCCTGCAACGTGCATGGAGCTGGTGCGCGCGTTCATCGACGCCGGTTTGCCGGAGGGCGTCCTGAACCTCGTCTGTGGCAGTCCGTCGGCCATTGCGGATGCGCTGATCGCAAGTCCCCAAGTCGCCAAGATCTCCTTCACTGGCTCCGTTGCTGTGGGCAAGGCGCTCGCAGCCCAAACGGCAGGGCGAATGAAGCGCTACACCATGGAACTCGGTGGCCATGCGCCGGTCATCGTTTGTGCGGACGCGGACCCCGGTGCTGCCGCCGCGCTTGCTGTGCCTGCCAAGTTCCGTAACGCGGGCCAGGTGTGTGCGGCGCCGGTCCGGTTCCTGGTTCATCGTTCGGTCTACGCTAGCTTCCGTGACGCGTTCGTGTCAGGGACGCTGGCACTCAAGGTGGGGTCGGGACTCGAACGTGGTGTGCAAGTAGGACCGCTCGTTCATGAAAGGCGGATCTTGGAGATGCAGGACCTCATCGCGGACGCTTTGGCGCAGGGCGGGCGGCTGCTCTGCGGCGGCAAGCGAATTGATCGCCCAGGATATTTTTTCGAGCCTACGGTGATCGAGGGGGCCGGCCTCCGGGCTCGTGTTCAAAGAGAGGAGCCGTTCGGGCCGATCGCACTTATTGACGTATTTGATGATCTGCAGGAAGCGATCAGCCGGGCGAATTCCCTGCCGTATGGATTAGCCGCATATGCCTTTACGCATGAGCTTGCCACGGCAGACCGGCTGGGGCGCGAATTGCAGGCCGGCATGGTGGGCATCAATCATTTCGGGGTCTCGCAGCCGGAGACGCCGTTCGGAGGTGTCAAGGAGAGCGGCTTTGGCTCGGAGAGCGGACTCGAGGGCCTGCTCGGCTACACGGACGTGAAACTCGTGAGCGTCGCATCATGAGCGTCACTGTCAGGAACTCCTCAGATACACCTGAAGTCGCTGATTGCAGCCTGTCCCAGATGGCTGTCTGTGGCCGACCCAAGGGTCTGTTGCTCGACTTCGGTGCGGTGATTTCGGTGTCCTTTTTCGAGCGCCATCGCGAAACGGAGCAACTGCTGGGCTTGCCTCACGGCACCTTGTCCTGGCTTGGGCCGCTCGACCCAGAGACTGACGAGCTGTGGCAGAGCATGCAGCGCGACGAAATCACAGAACGTGAGTATTGGGCGACGCGCGCCAGAGAGATCGGGGAGCGAGTCGGGGAGTCAGGCTGGGACATGGCGATGCTCGCGAGTCGAGTGCGCCAAACTGATCCAGACAATGTCGTACGGCCCGAGCTTGCCCAGTTGATCCTTGACGCCCGGAGACACGGTGTAAAAGTCGGCATCCTGACCAATGAGCTCGAGTTGTTCTACGGCCGAGACTTTCTCTCACGCCTGACGCTGCTCAATCAAGTGGATGCCTTCGTGGATGGCACCCACTCCGCAATCCTCAAGCCGGACCCACGTGCCTACACGCTGGCCATCGATGCCTTGCGCCTCCAACCGCGGGAGGTTCTCTTCGTCGACGACCAGCTTCGCAACGTTGTCGGAGCGGTGAAAGCGGGACTACAAACGCAGTATTTTGACTTACGCGACGTGGCGGGAAACGTCGCAGCAATCAGAGTGCGACTTGCATTGGACCGGGCATGACAAAACTGACTCTCTCGGAACTTAAGAGCGCGAATGCCCGTCATCTGTGGCATCCCATGGCGCAGCCCAAGGTGATGCGCGAGGCACCTCCCGATATCATCGTGCGGGGGGAAGGGAGCTGGATTTGGGACGCGGATGATCATCGGCTGGTTGACGGAGTGGGTGGTCTCTGGAGTGTCAATCTGGGGTTCGGTAGGCGGGAGGTGCGGGATGCAGTCATCGCGCAGCTCGATGAGCTGGCGTACTACAACACATTTCGTGGCACTACCCATCCTCGCGCGATTGAACTCGCGGAGCGACTGACCGAGCTTATGGAGCCAGACGGCGTTCACGCTGTGTTTTTTAGCAACGGCGGCTCGGATGCGGTGGAGGGGGCACTGAAGCTCGCCCGCCAGTACTGGAAAATCAAAGGACAGGCCGACCGGATCAAATTTATCGCGCTCAAGCAGGGCTACCACGGCGTCCATTTCGGCGGCATGAGCGTCAACGGGAATACGAACTTCCGCCGTCCTTATGAGCCCTTGCTGCCCGGTTGTTTTCACGTCGACACGCCCTGGCTGTATCGTAACCCATACACCGACGATCCGGAGCGACTCGGTCAGATTTGTGCCGAGCTGCTCGACCGAGAGATCCGGTTCCAAGGACCCGATACAGTTGCGGCGTTCATCGCCGAGCCTGTACAAGGAGCTGGTGGGGTCATTGTGCCACCTCCTAACTATTGGCCCTTGGTGCGTGAGGTCTGCGACCGATATGGGGTGCTCCTCATCGCCGACGAGGTCGTGACCGGCTTTGGACGGACGGGTCATCTCTTTGGGACGCGGCTATGGTCCGTCAAGGCTGATCTGTGGTGCCTCGCTAAGGGCATCTCCTCAGGCTACATTCCGCTTGGTGCCACAGCGATCTCATCCAAGGTTGCGGAAACCTTTGATTCGGCCGATGCGGCTGTCGGCACCATTACTCACGGCTACACCTATAGCGGTCATCCAGTGGCCGCCGCGGCGGCGCTTGCTACGCTCGACGTGCTGGAGCGCGAAGACGTAGTTGGCAACGCGGCCCGCGAGGGTGAGCATCTCAATGCCCGGCTTCGGGAACTCGGAAAAAAGTCGCGCCTGATTGGCGATGTACGAGGTGTCGGCTTGATGGCGTGCGTCGAAATGGTGGCCGACAAGGCATCGAAGGCACCCTTGCCCAGAGGAGCAAAGGTCATTGCCGAGGTAGCGCGCGAAGCGTATCGACGCGGCGCGATGGTGCGGACATCCGGCTCCAATATCATCTTGTCTCCTGCATTGACCATTGAGCGCTCGCAAGTGGATCTGCTTTGCGATGTACTCGAGGCTTCGTTCGATGCCGTCGTGCAATGACGCAAATTCTGTCTCCTACGGGAGCAGTGCCATGGTAGAAAATGGGTTGACGATGGCCAGCTCAAATTCTGGCTCTATGACCACCGCTCGCGGTACGCTTGGTATCAGAGGGCTTTTTGCCGCTTCGATCGGTGTTATCGTTAGTCAGCTTGCGATGGTGGCGGTGCTGCAGGGCATTGGCCTCGGCGGATGGGGATTCATCGCGGCGATGGCGATTGCGTTCGTCATTGCTCTGGCCAATGCGATGGCATACGCCGAGATGGCACTCATGATGCCGAGTGCCGGGAGTCTCAGCAGCTACGCGGAAGCCGCTGTCGGCAACTTTCCGGCAATCCTGCTTGTCTTCGCCGGCTACGTCACACCCGCGCTCTTCGGATTGCCCGTTGAGCTCATCCTGGTCAACCATATTGTGTCGGGCGCGCTTCCGATACACATTCCGGCCGACCTGTTGCCGATCCTTCTGGTTGCGGTATTTACCGGTCTTAATATTCTGGGAACCGACGTGTTCGCGCGCGTCCAGACGGCACTTAGCTTCTTCGTCCTGATCTTCCTCGTGAGTACCGGGCTCATCGCCCTTACAGGTCATGCGCTTTCGCCTGCGCAAGCCAATTCGGGGCCAATGGGGTTTGCAGCACTCGGGACCCACACGGTCACGGTGGGAGTAATCGCCCTTGCATTCTGGGTTTTCGTGGGCTCCGAGTTCGTGACGCCGCTTGTCCCCGAGGCGCGTAGCCCGGACCGCGATCTGCCTCGCGCAATGCTGGGTAGCCTGACCACAATATTCATTGTGCAAGTGATATTCGCTCTGGGCGCCGCTTTCGTGATTCCGCGTGGATTGATGCTCGCTTCCCCCACTCCACACCTCGAATATGCGATAGCCGTATTCGGTCCTGTTGCGAGAGTGGGCTTTGCCGTACTGGCCCTCGCCGCGACGTCAAGCCTGCTCAATACAGTGCTCGCGTCGGTTCCGCGGATGTTGAACGGCATGGCCGAGAACGGTCAGGTCTTTCCCATATTTAAATTCACCCACCGGCGATTCGGTACGCCAGTGGTCGCCATCCTCTTCGTGGCGATACTGCCGCTCATCGGGCTCGTTTGGTCGCACGGTGATCCGAAATCCATCTTGCCCCTGACGATAGCCGCCTCCGTGTCTTGGTTGCTCGCCTATATGGTGGCCCAGATCTCTCTGATCGTGCTTCGCATGCGACATCCACAGATGCGGCGGCCATTCCGGGTGCCGCTGTTTCCCTGGATGCCACTGCTCGCGCTGGTCGGCATGGGATTCATTGTGTCGCAGTGCTCGCCAACCCCGGCGATGACCGGCCAGATTGTGCGCTATACGGGCATCGTGCTCGCGTTGTTTGCGGCGGTCGGCGCGCTTTGGGTGAAGTTCGTCATGAAAAAGCGACTGTTCGAACCGACCACTCCTGCTCTGCCGGAAAAGTAATGATGAAAAGCGACTCCTCCATATTGATCGTAGGTACCGCGGATACCAAAGCCGCGGAGCTATTGTTCCTCAAGCACTGCATTGACAGCGCCGGCGGTTCCGCGGCTATCATGGATGTCGGTGTTCTGGGCACACCGCCCTTCAAGCCTGAGTACCCCAATGCGCAGGTCGCGGCGGCGGCGGGCACAACGGTCGAGAGCATTGCCGCCCTCGGTAATGAGAATGCGGCCATGAAGCGAATGGCTGAAGGTGCTGTGGCACTCGCTCTCGAGCTGTACGGAAAAGGGAAAGTGCAGGGGTTGCTGGCCCTCGGCGGCACAATGGGGACCGACCTTGCTCTCGATGTCACTCAGGCGCTGCCGCTCGGTATGCCCAAACTCATTATCAGTACGATCGCTTACTCGCACCTGATTCCGCCGGAGCGCCTAGCGCCAGATTTGATGATGATCCTGTGGGCTGGCGGGCTATATGGACTGAATTCGGTGTGTCGGTCGATCCTGAGCCAAGCGGCAGGCGCAGTGCTCGGAGCGTGCAGCACTTTGATCGCACCCGAATCGAAGCGTCCGCGTGTGGCGATCAGCGGGTTGGGAACCTCCTGCCTAAGTCATACCACTTACCTCATACCCGAGCTCGAGAAGCGCGGCTTTGAGCCCGTGGTGTTTCACTGCACGGGCATGGGCGGCCGGGCCATGGAGGCCCTGATCGAGCGTGGCGCCTTCGTCGCCGTATTCGACTTTCCCCTCAATGAGCTTGGCTCGCTGATTCACGGTTCGATGGTACATGCCGGGGCAACCCGACTCGAGGGGGCAGGCGCACGCGGTGTTCCTCAGATCGTCGCGCCGGGGGCGAGCGACATGGTGGATTTCCAGTCGTGGGCGCCATTACCGGAGAAATATCGTGAACGCCCGTACTACGCTCACAACCGCCTCATCGGCTCCATCACGCTGAACGCAGAGGAGAGAAGAGAGTTGGCACGCGTTATCGCTAGAAAGCTGAACCAGGCGCAGGGACCTACAGCATTCCTCCTGCCCCGCCGTGGGATCCATGCTTGGGACCGTCCAGGACAACCGCTGTCGGATCCAGCCGCACACGACGCCTACATGGACGAGTTTCGACAGGTCTTGAAGCCGCCGGTCGAGATCCATGACCTCGACATGCACATCAACGACCCGCAATTCGTCGCCAAGGCACTCGAGATCTTTGATCGGTGGGTCGAGGCAGGTCTTATTCCGACTCCGCAAAACTCATGAACGCATCCTTTCCTGAACGAGCACGTATTGTTGTAATTGGCGGCGGCATTATCGGTTCTTCTGTCCTCTATCATCTTGCTAAGGACGGAATCGAGGATGCAGTCCTCCTGGAACGCGATCGCTTTGCCAGCGGCACGACGTGGCACGCCGCCGGCATCGTCGGACAGTTGCGTGACTCGAAGGCACAGACAGAGCTTGCGCAGTACACCGCAACGCTATTTCAGACTCTCGAGGCGGAGACTGGTCAGGCCACCGGCTACAGGGAGAATGGGTCGA
>JAKAFQ010000617.1 GCA_021817875.1 Pseudomonadota bacterium | reverse complement strand
CCCTGCGGCGCTTCGGCTCCGGGAATCGAGACCCGTGCGGGGGCATCGCGTCGCGCAGGGCGGGTTGCACGCGGCCCGTCAGAGCGCCACTTCGAACGGGGCTTCGGTCTTGGCGCGCACTTCCTCTACCGTCACTCCGGGTGCCAGCTCGAGCAGGCTGAGCGGCGCCTTCCCGCGGGACACGTCGAACACGGCCAGGTCGGTGATCACGATGTCGACCACGCCCTTGCCGGTGAGCGGCAACCGGCAGGCGCTGACCAGCTTCGCGGCGCCCGACTTCTCCACATGTTCCATGACCACGACAACCCGCTTGACGCCGGCCACCAGGTCCATGGCTCCGCCCATCCCCTTGACCATCTTGCCCGGCACCATCCAGTTGGCGAGATCACCGTTGGCCGCAACCTGCATCGCGCCGAGGATGGACAGGTCAATGTGCCCGCCACGGATCATGGCGAAGCTGTCCGCCGAGCTGAAGTACGAAGAACTCGGCAGCTCGGTGATGGTCTGCTTACCGGCGTTGATCAGATCCGGATCGGCTTCGCCCTCGTAGGGGAAGGGCCCCGTACCGAGCATACCGTTCTCGGACTGCAGTGTGACCTGCATGCCCGCCGGGATGTAATTGGCCACCAGCGTCGGGATGCCGATGCCGAGATTCACGTAGAAACCGTCGCGCAGCTCACGCGCCGCGCGGGCTGCCATCTGGTCACGCGTCCAGGCCATCAGGCAGTTTCCTTCTTGCGGGTGGTACGCTGTTCGATGCGCTTCTCGTACACCGCGCCCTGCAGGATGCGGTCCACGTAAATGCCCGGAGTGTGGATGTAGTCGGGATCGAACGTACCGGTTTCCACCAGGTGCTCGACTTCCGCGACGGTGACCTTGCCCGCAGTGGCCATCATCGGGTTGAAGTTTCGCGCGGTCTTGCGATAGATCAGGTTGCCTTCGCGGTCGCCCTTCCATGCCTTGACGATCGACAGGTCCGCAGTCAGGCCGCGCTCCATCACGTAAAGCTCGCCGTTGAACTCGCGCAACTCCTTGCCCTCGGCGACCACCGTGCCAACACCGGTCTTGGTGAAGAACGCCGGGATTCCGGCGCCTCCCGCCCGGATCCGCTCGGCGAGCGTCCCCTGCGGATTGAACTCCAGCTCGAGCCTGCCCGACAGATACAGCTCGGCAAACAGCTTGTTCTCACCCACGTAGGAGCTGACCATCTTGCGTATCTGACCGCCGGCCAGCAGCACGCCGAGTCCGAAGCCGTCGACACCGCAGTTGTTCGAAATGACCGTGAGGTCTTTCACGCCTGAGGCACGGATCGCCGCAATGAGATTCTCCGGGATGCCGCACAGGCCGAAGCCCCCCGCCATGATCGTCATGCCGTCGAACAGCAGACCGCTGAGCGCCGTCTGAGCGTCGCTCCGCACCTTTCTCTGCACCGTCTCGTCCAACGCCGTACGCGCTCCGCTTCGTGTCAAACCGATGGTCGAAAAAAAGATGGTAGCAGAGTAGGATACTTGTAACAACTGGCGCAGGCGGGTGCATTCCTTGACAAAACTCCGGCCATCTTGCGGGCACGTTGCGCGCCCGCGCGCATTCGAACACACGTGATGAGGATGCCGTTCAGGCTGCCACTGTCCTCGGACGGCTGATCCGGGCAATCGGGACGCCACTGCGATCGCCGCGCCGCCAGGGGCGCCGCCCTCATCAGCACCAACGTGCCAGAACGATGAAACAATCGCCCTCTCACACACCGGATGGTCGGAAGCTTCGAGCCGATGTCGGCTCGGCCGCGGCCAGCCCATCCTCGCAGGGCAGGGACGCGCCCGATGCGCCTTGGGCGGCGGCGCGCCTGCGCCGCCATACGGACCTCTCGAGCTGAGCGGGGCAGAGGCTTGGACGGTCACGGCGCCGGAACGCTGCGCGAGGCGTACTCGCGGCAACTGAACGAGCGGGGCTTCGGCGAGGACCGGGCGCAGCTCGCCGCGCTGCAGCGCCTGGAGGATCTGCGCAGCCGTCTGATCGGCGCCCATTCGGACCGGCCCATCGGCCGGCGACTGCTGCGACGGCTGACGGACCGTCTGCCGCGACCGCCCGAGCGCGGGCTGTATCTCTGGGGCCCTGTCGGACGGGGCAAGACCTGGCTGATGGACCTGTTCTTCCACAGCCTGCCGCTGCCGGAGCGGCGGCGCCGGCATTTCCACCGCTTCATGCACGAGGTCCACGGCGAGCTGAAGGCCCTCAGGGATGTCGACTCGCCGCTGGAAATCGTGGCGGAACGGATCGCCCGCGAGACCCGGGTGCTGTGCTTCGACGAGCTGTTCGTGACCGACATCGCCGACGCCATGATCCTCGGCGGGCTGTTCCAGGGGCTGTTCCGGCGCGGCGTGACACTGGTCGCAACGTCCAACTGCCCACCCGCCGAACTGTACCGCAATGGCCTGCAGCGCCAGCGCTTCGTGCCCGCCATCCGGCTCATCGAGCGTCATACCGAGGTCCTCGCCATCGACGGCGGCAGCGACTACCGCTTGCGCCAGCTCACCCAGGCGGGCACCTACCTCGCGTCGGCCGACAGCACCACGCCCGAGCGGCTGCGCGCCTTGTTCGCGCAACTCTGCGAGCACGAGGACTCCCTGGGCGGGAGCATCGAGATCGAAGGCAGACCGATTGCGGTTGTCCGCCAGAGCGACAGGGTCGTGTGGTTCGATTTCCAGGCGCTGTGCGACGGTCCGCGCAGTCAGGAGGACTACATCGAGATCGCACGCGACTACCCGGCGGTGATCATCTCCGATGTGCCGCTGCTCGAGGAGCGGCGCAACGACGAGGCCCGGCGCTTCATCGCCCTGGTCGACGAACTCTACGACCGGGGCGTCAAGCTGGTCGTATCGGCCGCCGCGGCCCCGCATGAGCTGTATCGCGGCGAGCGTCTCCGATTCGAGTTTCAGCGCACGGCAAGCCGCCTCGTCGAGATGCGCAGCGAGGAATACCTCGCCCGCGCGCATCTGCCGTAGTGACCGTCGCCCGGACAGCGCCACGGACGGCCGGTCGCCCGCGGACCTGCACGGCCGGCACCGGCGCCTCGCAGCCGCGGGCGCTCACCTGCGGTGCCGGCCTGCAACCGGTTGCTGCGCCCTGCGTGGCCGCAAGCCCTGAGCGGACCGGTCGCGACCCTCGGGCCGCGCGCCGAGCTGCCGGGG
>JAKAFQ010000616.1 GCA_021817875.1 Pseudomonadota bacterium | reverse complement strand
CCGACTTGCCCACGCGCGTGGCCACGCCGCGCTGTGTCAGGAGCCGCGCGGCTCCCAGCAAGGAGCCCGCCTCCTCGAACGCCCGGGCCACCAGTTCGGGATGCGCGAAGCGCGGCGGACCCAGTTGGTCGCCGCGCGCGCGCCGGAACGCCACGAGATCGTGGGCGCGTTCCTGCGCCAACTCGGCCTCGAACTGCCCGAAGCGCGCCAGGATGTCCACGATCATGCGGCCACTGGGCGAGGCGTAGTCCATCTCGCCTTCCTTGGCTAGCCGGATCGGGACGTGCTGATCGCGGCACAGCTCGGCGAACCGGGCGTACTCGGACAGCGAGCGCGCGAACCGCGAGAGCGAGTAGCCGTACACCGCCGACACGTGGCCGGCGGCGATCGTGTCGAGCAACTGGCGGTACCCAGCGCGCGCGGCGGTTTTCTCGCCGCGACCCGAGCGGTTCCAGTCAGACAGGACGACCAGATCATCGGCGTGCCCGTAGCGTTCGGCCAGGGCCCGGATGTCGCGCTCCTGCACCTGCCAGGAAACATGGCGCGCGGACGAGACGACGCGGCTCTTGCGGAGATAGGCCAACGCAACCACAAGTCAGGACCGATCACCCTTGCGGAGATTGCACAGGAGACATGCGGGTTGAATGTTAGAGCTGATGTTGCGACCGCCCAGCACCCACGGGATGATATGGTCCACCCCGCGCGCTGGCATTGTGCCACATGCAAAGCAGGGCCCGAACCAAGCCGCCTCCCATGCTGCGCGATCAATCGCTTCCCCGAATTTGCGATTGGCCGCCCCGCGCGCCTTCACACAGGCTGCTTGATTGGGGTGCGTCGCTGCCCAGGCGGCGCTGCGCGCCCTGTACACAGAGGCATGCTTTGCCTGGTAGGCGCGCTGTCTGGCGCGAAGGGCCTGGCGATGCTCGCGATAGTAAGCAGCGTTCTTAGACGCTCGTGCCTCTGGTTCCCAACTAGGATACCGAGCTGCCATCCCCGTCATTCTACCACTACGTGCGCGAAGGTCGCGGTAGACCGGGGATTACTGGCACCATCACACTCACGGGACACAGATGCTCGTGCGTGCCCTGCTCAGCCATCGCCTTCAGGTGCGCGCGGTGCCGGCGACGGTTGCCGTCTGCCTCGCACAGCGTACACACCAGCTCGGTGACGATGCAGTGGGGAAGCTCGCAGGCGCGCAGCTCGCGGAAGTGCTCGGGGTCCTCGGAGATCGTCTGCCAGGCGTGCGGGACGGTCGAGCGGTGCGCTACTGTGGCCACTCGGGGTCCAGCAGCATCGGCATCAGCAGGGCCTGCGGTAGCCCGTCGTGACCGGGTATCCACCACGCCTGGAGGTATTGGGATCGGCGAATGGTCAACCCGAAGATGGCGTCCGCCTCGGTCTCGTCGAGGATAGCTGGACCATGGATCAGGCGCGGACGCGGCGGCGTGCCGCGTATCTCGTCCACCATGGCATGCGGATCGCCCAACGGACCGACATTGGCCAGAGCCACCTGCGGACCTCCCACCGTCCCCCTTCCCCTATTGCAAGTCTAGTCCAAGTTGTTCTGGGGACGCCTTACAATCTCATGTCACAGGGTGGTACTTTCGTACCCCGTACCCCGATCATCGCTGCCCTTGTGAGTAGCCTCGAACTCCATCAGCGCCATCGCATGAAAGATGACGCTGGCCAGGTGGTGGCGCTGGGTCTCGGGATCAAGCGACTCGCCCGCCCAGAACAGTGCCGCGTGACGCAGCATGGCGGCGTAGGACAAGCTCCACGCATAGCCACGCTCCCAGTTTCGGGGCGCGTACTTGCGGCTCCCCACACCGTAGAGGCGCGCGACCTCCCACAGCGGGTAGACGGGGATCAGGTCGAACCGAGCCAGTTTGGTGCCCTTCTGACCGCCGGTCTCTTCGTCGGTGACTCGCGTCTCCTCGTCGTGCAGGGCATCGAGTACGCTATTCGTCATCGAACCCATCCAGCAGCATGTTGATGGCGTGGGGCAGCGTGCCCTTGCCGGCGTAGATCGCATGGTCATCCATGTACGCTTCGGCCGCCACCTTCTGCGCGGTGATGGCGGCAAAGGGGATGCCGTACCTGTTCAGGTAGTCGGTCAGGTAAGTTCGGTTCGCGCGCCGGAACTCGTCGGCCGTGTCGTACCCGAATCGCTCGTGATCCTTCTCCAGCCACGTTGCCGACATGCGGGACGTGAGGATCACGATGTGGTAGCCCCAGTCGTCGAGCTTCCGCATCGCCTCCGACACGCCTGGGAAGGGGTCGGGCAGCCCGAACAAGTCGCCCCAAGGGGCGATCGTCCCGTCGAAGTCCACGCACACGACCTTGCGCGCACTGGGCGGCGTGGTGCTCATGTCAGCCCCTTTCGCGCGAACTCGTCGAGCGCGCGGGTGCGGATGCGTCGCTGGCGACGCGTCAGTTCGCCGCCCCTGGCAGGCAGCACCCGCAGCAGGTCCATGTGGCGGCGCGCGTAGCGCGAGACCCCAGGCCCGCCGAGATCCTCGCCGCCCACCGCGCCGCTATAGTGCAGCTTTCGGCGATCGGCTCGGTTGAAGTGTTCCGGCAGATAGACGCGCTCGCCGGGGAAGCGTCCGAGGGGAGTGTCGTCGCTCATGGCATCTCTTGGGTCAGATACTCAACAACCTGCGGATTACTGCGCAAGAAGTCAAGCAACTGAGGGGCGACTGCCTTCACAAGATGCTCCTCCGCATCGTCATCAGAAAAGAGGAACTGCAATCCCTGTGCACGAATGAGACAGTGCAACGCCTCGTGGGTAAACACCTCTAGGGCGTGGTGATCGCTGAGCCCGTTATGGCTCGGTGCTTCAAGTTTCACCCTCCGCGCGTCCGTAGCAGAGGCGCCCAGGGCATCATCCATAGCGGCGTCTCGCACGCTATGGGGCACGATCTTGACCGTGTACCGCTGTCCCAGGATGCGAAAGTGGCGGGGCGGCTTCACTGGGCCATCCCCCGATCGCGCGGCGGCAGCCAGTTGGCCGCCTCAAGGTATGCCGTGGCCTGCAACTCGCGCTCGACCCACGCGGCCTCGTCCATCCTGGCGCGACGCACGAACCCCACCTCCAGCGCGGTCATGGGTCGATCGGCGTACAGCCCGTCACGCTCGGACCACTTGACTCGGAGCGCCGACAACGTGCGCTGACGCTGTAACGGCGGGCGCCGAGCTGGC